>JAJAYU010000305.1 GCA_026786125.1 Chamaesiphon sp. | reverse complement strand
GGATCGAACCAACGACTAGAGCGATCGATATGAGCAATATTACTCGCCATGATAATCAGGCATCCTATCAAAATCTTGAGGGTATTTATGCTGCGGCACCCGATCGAGAAACTGATTTTTTCAAAGTACCCAAGATTATGGGTTAAGTATATTTGACTAGTTATTATTTAATATTAATAGAGAAGAAATTGTGGCTCACTCGATCGTTACTAATGTTTGTGAAGGTATTGCTGACTGTGTAAATGCTTGTCCGGTTGCCTGTATTCATGATGGCCCAGGCAAAAATACCTTAGGTACTGATTGGTATTGGATTGATTTTAATACCTGTATTGATTGTGGAATTTGTATCCAAGTTTGCCCGATCGAAGGTGCCATTTTGCCGGAAGAAAGACCAGATCTACAATCAACACCCAGCTAATTAAAGTAGGGTGGGCAGTGCCCACCACACAAATTAAATTATCCTAACAACCAACCTTAGCTCGAAATATCAGCTTCTCGCCTTGTCGATACCCCACATATCTAACGGTAACTGGTTGATCGGGACTAGCAGTTCCAGCAACTAATTGATGCCAGCGGGGGGCATATTGGACTTGAGATCCGACCTCGCCAATTACTGTTACACCCCATGATTGAATTAGTCGATCGATCGATCCCACTAGGGGAAATAGCTTACTAGCTGGAAAATCAGGATTATTTGTGGCTGCATATTTCGCCGTGGGAAAGTAAGTCAGAAAGGATTCTAATATCTGTAAACTCTCAAATTGAAATTCTGCTTGCAGCGTGTTGCGTTGCTGTTGCAATTGCTGCTGAAGCTGTTGATATTCCTGTTGGAGGATTTGGATTGATTGATTTTGAGATTTAGGCTTTTGCTCTCCAAATATGACGGTAAATTCGTCGATCGAGATCTGCAAGGTATCACTAATTTTGACGATCGATTCCCAGCGGAGTGTCTCCAGGTTGCCTGATCGCAGTTTATTAATAGTATGAGCAGAAGTGCCTGTCGATCGATATAATTCTCTCAAGCTATTAATGCCCACTTTTTGCATCAATTCTTGTAGTTGTGCAGTTCGACCAATACTCATCTCAAATACAGGTTAATCAACGGTTAAAACCGCTGCTAGTGATACAAAGTCCGCCTACGCGGACTGAGAAATTCGTATGATTAGCCCCGATTTTAATCGGCGGCTAACGACTTAACCGAGAAGTATTGCGCGCAGGCGGACTTTGCGCCATGAGCGGCGGTTAAAACCGCTGAAGTTACTGATCTAGTAGACTTCTCAACATCCAGGCAGTTTTTTCGTGCAACTGCAACCGCTGAGTCAGCAAATCAGCAGTTGGTTCATCACTGGCTTTAGCAGCAACAGCATAGATCGATCGAGCTGTCCGACAGACGGCTTCTTGTCCTTCAACCAAGAGTTTGATCATCTCAGTGGCTTTTGGCACAGTAGTTGTTTCGGGAATCGAACTCAACTGGGCATATTGAGCATAACTGCCAGGTGCGGGAAATCCCAGAGCGCGGATGCGTTCGGCAATTAAGTCTACCGCCAAAGCTAGTTCTGTATACTGGGTTTCAAACATCAGATGTAGCGTCTGAAACATCGGCCCTGTGACATTCCAATGGAAGTAATGAGTCTTCAAATACAGGGTATAAGTATCTGCCAATAGTCGCGACAAGCCATCAGCAATTTCCTGACGGGTATCTGCATCAATTCCAATATCTACTTGCATCATTATCGTTGGTGCTCCTGAAAGTATTTACCAATTCTTACTTCTATTTTACTCACGATTGCTACCCCGTCTGCTCTGAGCACATCAAAACTTTACCCTCACAGACTAAAAGTTCACGCAGTTTGAGAATCGAGAATACGCTATGCTTTGGGTGTCGATCGACTCCGATGCGTTAGTATATCCTAGAGTCATTTGATCGATCTATTTAACTAATTAAGCCCACCCCATAATTCACGCGAATGTATTCTTTTTGGCAACGCCTCACATTGTCGGACTTAGCCCTAGATCGGGTGGTTGATGCTAGTTATGTGCATCGCTGGGTGGGCAGCCTCCAATCTTGGCGACAGCAGAGCTGGCTGATGCAGTGGGGTGATGAGATTGGAGCGATTTTGACTTCGTTGATTTTTATTGTGTCGCCGTTTGAGAAGTCTATTCCGGGGCTATCTACGGAGACAGTCGGGCTGTTGATGATTGCGGTGGCGGCTTTCTGGATATTGCTGACTATCTCAGATCAGCGAACTGGAGGAGTTACGCCTATTCACGTCAGTATTTTGGTATTTTGGGCCGTTTCAGCGATCGCTACTGGTTTATCGCCTGCACGAGCCTATGCGATTGGGGGCTTAAGCAAGCTCAGTCTGTATTTACTATTATTTGTCATGTTGGCGCGATTGTGTCGATCGAGCCGGATCAGAAATTGGCTAATTGCGATTTATCTGAATATAGCTTTTATCGTCAGTGGCTATGGCATACATCAGTCCATTTATGGTGCTAAACAGTTGGGTAACTGGGTGGATGCTGAGTCTACGCTAGCAAAGACCACGCGAGTCTATAGTTATCTCAATAATCCCAATCTTTTAGCTGGTTATCTGCTGCCAGCGATCGCTTTTAGTATCGCAGCATTTTTTATTTGGAAGGGCTGGATCCAGAAGAGCCTCGCAGTTGTGATGGTGGTAGTAGATACAGCCTGTCTAGTAGTAACATATTGCCGTGGGGCTTGGATTGGGCTAGTGGTGGGGATAATTGTCGCAGCGGGATTAGTTTATTACTGGTTGCGCCCGCAGTTACCCAAATTTTGGCGATCCTGGGGATTTCCGATCGCTTTAGGGAGTTTAATTACGATTGGGGGGCTGGCAATTTTAGTCATCCCCAGTTTACACGATCGAGTCTTGAGTATTTTTAGTGGTAGTAAAGATAGTAGCAATAATGTCCGATTAGAAGTCTGGAAGGCTGTGAATAAAATGATCCACGATCGACCAATTTTCGGCTTTGGCCCTGGTGATCGGGTGTTCAAGAAGATTTACCCGATTTATCAAACTAGTCCCCGCTTCGGGGCGATTGGAGCCTATTCAGTTTTTCTCGAAACGATTGTTGAGATTGGCTACATCGGTTTTGCTTGTCTACTCTGGTTAATAGCGGTAACAGCTAATTGTGCTATTCAAGGTCTGATGCGATTGCGTCAAAATAAAGATCCCCAAGCTTTTTGGCTGATGGCGGCGATTGTCTCGATCGTTGCAGCTCTCGCCCAAGGTGCCACTGATACTGTCTGGTATCGCCCTGAAATCCAAACCCTCTGGTGGCTGACAGTGGGGATTGTAGCTAGTTTTTATCAGCCAGTAGTCATACCCGAACTCCAAATTAGTCAATCGACGAGTGATGAATAGTAACCAGCAAACTTACTACGATTTATTAGATGTGCATCCCAGTGCTTCAGCGATCGAAATTCGCCGCGCCTATCGGGATCTGAGTAAAAAATATCATCCCGATACCACCTCTCTGACCAGAGCGAAAGCAACGATCAAGTTTCAAGCTCTCAATGAAGCCTACGCTGTGATTAGTAATCCTGAACGGCGGTTAGCCTACGATCTAGAAATTGGCTATTCACGAGTAGTTGTACTCCAACCTACCTCGTTTCATCCCATTAGCTCTCGACCAGATAATTATCGCTCCTCAGCATATCTCGATCCGACCGATCGACCATTGTCTGGTGGTGAGATTGCCGCGCTGTTTATGCTAGCGGTGACTTTTCTCGGCTGTCTAGTTTTGGCAATCTCAATCGGTATGATCAGAGGTGAAATCTGACGCTAACAGATCTATCATCCAAAGCCTAAAGCCTAAAACCTAACACCTAACACCTAAAATAGACCTTGAGTATTTCGACGATCAGAGCGAAAATCTAAGAGGTACCTATTTTGTAACTCGATCGCTATGGGTCTTCTTTCCAACAAACTAACCATAGGGATAATTTTAGTCATAGCAGGTACGGGTGTTGGTGCCGCTGTCGGTGGATATTTTCGCCAACACCCGGAATCTCCACTCGCACCCCAAACCAATAACGCCAAGCAGCCAACTAATAATTGGCAGCAAATGGTCACACCACCGACTCAAATTGAAAATACCAACTTCATCACCGCCGCAGTGGAAAAAGTTGGCCCAGCCGTCGTCAAAGTTGATGCTGTTCATACCGTTGGTCAGAATCCTCTAGTAAAGAAGTTTCTAGGCGATTTATCTGGTGAAGAATCGGTAGAAAAAGACACTGGATCGGGATTTATCTTGAGTGCTGATGGCAAAATTGTCACGAATGCTCATGTAGTTGAGGGAGTCGATTTTGTAAAAGTGACGCTCAAAAGTGGACAAGTATTGGAAGGTAAGGTTGTTGGGGTCGATCGAGCAACAGATGTTGCAGTAGTGCAGGTTAATGCCCAAAACTTACCAACTGTCACTCTAGGTAATTCGGACAAACTAGTCCAAGGCGAATGGGCAATTGCGATCGGCAATCCCCTCGGATTGGATAATACTGTCACTGTGGGGATTATCAGTGCAACCGGACGGAGTAGTTCCCAGGTTGGTATTGCCGATCAACGGGTGCGTTTTATTCAAACCGATGCAGCGATCAATCCTGGCAATTCGGGTGGTCCCTTGCTCAATGGGCGGGGTGAAGTAATTGGGATTAATACCGCCATTCGCGCCAATGCCCAAGGCTTGGGTTTTGCCATCCCGATTCAGACAGCTAGCCGGATTACTACTCAACTATTTGCGACGGGGAAGGTGCAGCGTCCCTATCTTGGCGTACAAATGATTCCGTTAACTGCCGAACTCAAGGCCGGAATTGCCAAAGAACCCACGCTCAGATCGAAAGTCACCGCCAAGTATGGCGCGGTAGTCATGGAAGTGATGCCCAGCTCTCCCGCCGAAGCTGGTGGGATCAAGCCTGGAGATGTAATTATCAAGGTTGCAGAGAAATCGATCAATACTCCCAGCGATGTCCAGGAGCAAGTAGAAGCCAGCAAAATTGGTGAAAACCTCAAATTGGTAGTTGATCGTCAAGGGCAAGTGCAATCGCTCAATGTCAAGCCAAGTGTAGTTCCAGCGACCGTTGAGAATGAGTAGGAAACTTAAATAATTGATAGTTGATAATTGATAATTGAGTTTTAAGATGGGGATTTTGTAACCGTCCCAGGGGGTAACGAAGATTGGTCGTTTCAGGTGATTCTACTGCTTGCTACATACCGCTATCTTCAAGATCTTAGCGATTTAAGTGGCTGAAACCCATTGGATGTGCGACCCCTGGGACGGTTACGGGATTTTAGACCCCACCTTAAAAATAATCCACCTAAACAGTGGGGGATTTAAACCCCTGTTTTCTGTTAACTATCAACTAATTCACGCTCTCAGCTCAAACCCATTCAAATATTCCATTGGTTTATTTGGATCGAAAGCGATTCGATCGATAAACATCTCTGGTTGTTCGATTTTAAGTTGTCCCTTGGGCATATTCAACCAGAAAGCTTTAGCGACATCGGCATAAGCTTCGGTCGGATATAGCTGCTTGATCACAGCATCACCATCGTTAGGATAATTAGTAAGTTGCTGCTGATGCCATCTGACCATTTGGGTCAGAACCCAGGCAGCATGAGAGTGCCAGAGAAAGTTCGCATGATTAGGTTGTTGGAGATATTTCGTTTGTTGAAAGTGAAATATCTGAAAATCAGGAACTTTAACGACTTCAGGCTTTTGATCGAATCCACCATAGTTATAACTGCCAGCAAGAATTTTTTGCCAGCCTTTATTACTACCAGCATCGGTATATTCAGATTTGCCTAAAATCGGCGCGAGGGTAGTTATATTTTCTTGATTATCACAATATTGGCAAGCTTCTAATACCGCCGCCATCATTGCTTTCGCTGTAATCGGGTATTCCTGGAGCCAAGTATCTAGTGCGGCTAGAATCTTTTCGGGATGTCCACGCCAAACATCTCGATCGATCGTCGCTGTAAATGCTTTTTTGCTAGCGATCGTTTCTTGATTAAATAACTCATCAGTAGCATAGCCAATAATACTATCACCATCTAATCCGGCGGTAATCTTGTCAGCCGTTAACACCTGAAACTTGAGATCTCGTTCTGCATTGATCCCCATCGTACCCAACCAATATCTAGTCGTATAATTTGCCATCGCAGCAGGGTGCGAAATTGCAAAGGCTGGTGGTTTCTTTAGCTCGCGAAAAAATTTATTGTATCCATCTTGCAATTCATTCGGCGTATTGTAAGCTTGGCTTGGTCTTAATCCACCCTTCCAAGCAGCCTCTCCAAAACTAATACTATTACCATTGATATTTAGCCCCATTAATGCAACTGTATTTGCATTATCTTTGCTTTTACTTTTGTCCTTGTCTCGATCTCGATTTCTATTTCTATTTTTTTTCTTCTCTCTATCACTATCACCATCTTCTGCTTGTGATCCCGCTCTAGCTTTGCTATTTTTGCTACTAAAATATTCCCACAGCGGCATCGCAAACAAAGTTTGGACTGCATCCAATTTGCCACTATGCAATTCCTGTTGCACCTGTTCCCAGGTTGGCTGTTTTACCAGTGTGACATCCAAACCGTACTTCTTAAACATGCCTTTTTCCTTAGCAACGACCAACGGTAGGCAATCTAAACTAGAAACAATTCCAATCTTAAGATCGGTTTTTTCTAACTTCCCAAAGTTAGCTGGTGGCGCATTAAAGTGAGTACTTCCTTGACTGGTGCAAGCGGCTACAGTAAAACCTGCGGCTGTTAGAGCACTATATTGCAGAAATTGGC
>JAJAYU010000304.1 GCA_026786125.1 Chamaesiphon sp. | reverse complement strand
TTTACGCTCAGAATGATTGCTGGCAAGGGCTTGAGCCTAAAATCTATTATCGTTAGATTTTTTAGTCATTTTTGGCTTAATAGCAAGGGTTTGAGAGTGACAAGCCGAGATTAGCATACCAGGTAATGAAGATCCCTATATTTAAACCCCTGCTCTTTGTTAATAAAATTATTTGTATTCACAAATTATGCTATAAACGCAAATTTCAACGGAACGTTACTGGATAGCTTGCACAACTCAACCAGAGTGTCGATCAAGCTAGTAAACAATATTAATAGTGACTAATTTATGACTTCTCTCATCCATTTAAGAAAAGCTTTTCGTAAATATCATCGCGTGCTAGCTTAGATTATCTTCCTACCGTTAATCTTAACTACACTAACGGGGATGGCTACGACGATAACAGCAGAGTGGCGTTGGAATTTGGGAATTTCACGCGGGCTGTTGCTGGCGATTCATACAGGTGAAATCTTTCATCTGGAAGCAATTTATCCGATGCTCAATGGTTTGGGAACTCTGGGATTACTGATTACTGATTACAGATATCACCATGACTGGTATTTTTAATCGCAAATCACAAACCCAGAACCATGATTAATGTATAATTAAAACTTAGCAAATATGGCTGCTGCGACTCGATCACATACACCTGGATTCCCTACAGCCGTCTGCATTTGATGATAATCAGCTAGCATCTGATTTCGGCGTGATTGGTTCAAGATTAGTTCGAGACTTTCTCTCGCTATCCGATCGGAAGTAGCTTCTTCTTGCAATAGTTCTGGTACGATATTTTTCATCTCTACCAAGTTGGGTGGAGACATAAACGGCACCTCAACTTTAAAGACGTTTCGACCCAACCAAGCGGTGACTTTACTGAATCTGTAAATTACTACTTGCGGAATACTTAATAATGCCAATTCTAAATTTACGGTACCGCTTTTAGCGATCGCCAGATCTGCGGCACAGATTGCATCATCGGCATTTTTAGCAACAATTGTAGCGTTGATATTGTATGATTGAATTGCTCGTTCTAACTCTGCTTTGAAAACGTCACGAGAGAGCGGAATCCAGAACCGGACATTGGGTAGTTTTGCCTGAATCTGTTGGGCTGCTGCAAATATAGCTGGCACCAGATATTTTAATTCTTGTTTAAGGGATGCGGGAATTAAAGCGATCGCAATTTCATCATCAGCAATTCCCAAATTCTTACGGGCAACTTTACGACTAGGTAAGGTAGCCACTCGATCGATCAATGGATGTCCGACAAATTTAACATTCGCACCGCGTTCAGCATAATAATTTGCTTCTGCGGGGAAAATTGATAAGATTTCATCAGTGAATTTGACGATCGTCGCAGTGCGTTTATTATTAATCGACCACACCCATTCTTGTGGCGCAATATAATAAACAATTTGCACATCTGGAAAGACACTTTTGGCGTAGTTACCAATCACCGCATTCGGCGTATTGTAATCAATCAAGACAATTACATCTGGTGGTGTGGTTTTTAGATACTTTTTGGCAACGTTCTGAACTTGGATTGTGGGGATGATAAAAGCGATAGCTTCCCAAATTCCGATCGATCTAATTACCGTGGTGTCTGCGAGGATTGTTGCCCCTGCTGCGGCCATTTTACTGCCACCAAGAGCGACAATATTCAGATCAATCCCTGATTTCTCCCCTAGTTGCCTAAGTGCTGTTACCAGCAATGCCCCTTGCAGATCGCCAGATACGTCTCCAGTGCTGATGAAAATTGTTTTTGCGTTAGTTGTCACGAGTTAGTGAAATGGTGGATGGTGAATGGTCGATAGTGAATGGTGGATGGTAAATGATCTTTGATGCCCACTGATCGATAATCGATAATCGATTATCAATTATCAATTGAATTAACTGATTTACCTGGAATTAGTCCTCTGCGTTTATTATCCTTCTTGCCGTCGATCGAGAGTCTTAAAAATCTCTGGAGATATTGGACTCGTTCGGAGTCAGCGAGTAAGTTTAGATCATCTAGGGATTGGCTGAGGGTTTTTTGGGAGTGATAAATAGTCCGAAAAGCTTTTTTGAGAATTGCTATTTCTTCGGGAGTACAGCCAGCACGTTCTAACCCAACAAAATTGAGCGAGCGAACTCTTGCTGGGGTGCCTTCGACAATTGTAAATGGCGGTACATCCCGCTGAATTCTGGTCATCCCACCAATCATTGACAATCTACCGACGCGAACGAATTGATGGATACCGAGGACACCACTAATTACGGCTTCAGACTCTACATATACGTCGCCAGCTAGAGATGTCGCGTTGGCAATTTTAACATTATCTTCGATCGTGCAATTGTGGGCGATGTGGACATAAGCCATCAATAGATTGTGATTACCAATCACCGTCGCCTCGCCGCTATCTGTGGCGCGGTTAATCGTCACATATTCGCGAATTCGATTATAGTCACCAATTTTGACCCAAGTTTCGCCGCCTTTGTATTTTAGATCCTGGCTATCTAATCCGATCGCCGCGCCAGGGAAAATCTGATTGCCAACCCCGATAATTGTTGGCCCTTCAATAATTGCATGGGCACCAACAGTTGTCCCTGCACCGATCTTGACGTTCTCGCCAATAATTGCGTAGGGGCCAATTTGTACAGTCGGATCGAGTTCCGCACTGGGATGCACCACAGCGGTAGGGTGAATTCGTGTCATTAACATTGCTACTCCAGCCATCTTGTCATTTTCCTACAGTTGGGTTATCGGTGATGCAGATGCTAGCTGATGTGCGGTTATACGCCAACGCATAACGTCGGTTGTACCATCTTGAAAGCGGCTTTCACTCTCATCTGTTTTAGATCATCGATGACCAACGTTCAACTTATACTTCGACTAGAGCAAACGTGAGATCTCCAGATGCGGCTAGTTGACCATCGACTTCGGCGCGAGCGTGCATCTTGGCAAACCGACGACGTTTGAAGGTCTGGAGTTCCACTGTCATGATTAATTGATCCCCAGGAACCACTTGACGGCGGAATTTGGCACCATCGATGCCTGTGAATACAAACAAGCCCCCATTATATTCTGGGAGTTGGGTGAGAATAATCCCGCCTACTTGCGCCATTGCTTCGATGATCATTACGCCAGGCATGAGTGGATGCCCAGGGAAGTGTCCTTGGAAAAAGGGTTCATTAAAGGTGATATTCTTCACGCCAACCGCTTTTTCGCCTGGTACAAAGTCGATAATCTTATCAACGAGGGCAAAAGGGTAGCGATGGGGTAGCAGCTTGTGAATTTCTTGGAGATTAAAGGTGGTTTTCACTGGTGGAGAAGTTTTGTGCTGTGCTGGTTCGACCGCAATAGCAATAGTCTCTTGAGATCGATCGAGTGTAGTAGACATTAGGCCTAATAATTAGTTATTGGTTGTCACCGAATCTAGCTGATCATCTTTCTGTTGTTAACTGCTCGCATTGTTCGCGTAGCGTCTGCCTCAGCAGAGCGTAGCCGTAGCGGTAGCAGAGCGTTTGCCCGTGCCTACGGGCTAACGCCAGAGCAATAGCGTCTCCGTAAGGAGAAATGTCAACTAATCTAATATCCCATTTCATGGAGCCTTTGCGCTAGTTGAACGTGCAATTGATGGCTGGCTTTGTAAGCGAGGAAATGTGCCTGGGGCAGTTTGCCGAGTAAGCTCAGGTCGCCGATTAAATCTAATAGTTTATGACGGCATGGCTCATTGGCGAATCTCAGCGGCGGGTTGAGCCACTGATGTTCATCACAAACTAGGGCATTGTCTAAACTACCACCTTTAATTAGTCCAGCCGATCGCAATTGGTCGATCTGGGAAGCCAATCCAAATGTCCGCGCAGGGGCAATTTCAGTGGCAAAATTTTCTTTGTTTGGCTGCCAACTGTGCCACTGATTGCCAATTGGAGCTACATCAAAATCGATACCATAAGTAAATCTCAGCACTGACGATGGCAGTGCCGCCACAAACGCATCACCTTGGTAGATCCAAACTGGTTCGTTTAACACTCCAGCGGTAGCTAAATGAGCTGGTAAGGACTCTGGATTTGATCGAACAAGCTCATCCACCCAAACTCGTGCCGAACCATCTAGCAGTGGCAATTCAGCCCCATCGATCTCGATCCGCGCATCTTCAATCCCCAATGCCGTTAAAGCTGCGAGTAAATGCTCTACTGTCCGCACCGAAGCCCCATTTGCAGTCAATTCGGTCGAGAGCGTTGTCTGGCTAACGTGGCTAATGTGCGCCGGAATCTGTGGTTGCGTTGGCAAATCTACCCGCACAAAATAACGTCCCGATCCAGGATCTGCGGTCATAACTTTGACCGTAGTAGCTACTCCCGAATGCAAGCCAATTCCTTGAATTTCACAAAGGGTCGAGTAGTGTTTCTGCCCTGGCGTTGGTGGGAGTTGGGTGGTGAAACTTAAATCTTGTTCTGGCTGGATATTTACCACTTAGTTTTAGTTAGTTATGCAGTGGAGGTGCGATCGTGTCCAAAGTCCAAGTTACACCAAACTTAGCTGCGAGTGTCAATTTTACTCCCTATTTAGCGATCGGTACCAATTTGACCAATGTCCAGTACCTTAATTGACTGGTTATTATTTGGTTTCAAATCGATTTCTCGATCTCGTCCAACAAGATATATAATTTCATCGGATCTGTTTGAAATTCCGTGAAACCATATTTTAGATAGAAGCTAACAGCATCTTGACTAATGGCATCAACAATCACAGCAACCGATGATACTTGAATTGAGGCTGATAGTGCCCGTTTCAGTGCATCAGAAACTAATAGATCTCCGTATCCTTTTCTTCGATGTTCGTTGTCTACTGCCAATCGACCAAGTAAAATCGCTGGTAGTAGTGGGTATCTGGGTAACTTCTTTGCGATATTGTCGTCTATTTCAATCGTTTCGACTGAGTAAGACGATAGACAGTAGTAACCCAATACTTGGCGACATGGGGAGTCAGTCAAGATAAAGGGAGTGGATACTCGCTTCCTTAATTCCTGCGATGCTCTGGTCTGGATGTACTCATCCAAACTAGTGATACCGCAGTTAAACGAAGATCGATCGTGTTTCTTACTATCGAGTAGGTCGATACTAAGAGACATTTCCTAATTCCTGCTTGTGTCGTTTCATTGCCTGCTTGAGTGCTTCGTTCGGTTCTTTGGGGTTGAGAATAGCATCTGCGAAGGCTCGGCTATCCTCAGCACTGAGTTTGAGCACCTTGTGATTGCTAATGATATCCTGCGCTGCTTCTCTTGCGCTTTTCGTCAAAAATTCTGACAGGGTAATATTTTCAATGTCCGCTGCGGTCTGAAACATCGCTTTTAATTCTGGACTGATTCGAGCCTCAATTCTCGCGACTTGTGCTGTCGGTGCTGTTGGCATATATTTATTCTTTAGTTCACACTTTGATTGTATTCGGATATTTGCCGAAAGTCAAATAAGCCGATCGCTATCCATCGATCTAACCCTCGCTAAAATTGAAATCTTGATCGGTCGAGATCGACAAAAAAGGCAGATACTATTGTGTATCTGCCTCAAATTTAAGTGTGAGTTAAAAATTAATAATGACTACGGAGCTAAAGCATTACCACGGAGCAAGCTACCGATCGT
>JAJAYU010000303.1 GCA_026786125.1 Chamaesiphon sp. | reverse complement strand
CTGCCGATTTCCTCGTCAACGTCAATCAGGACGGCCAGATCGTCAGTTACAAGCCTGTAGAGAAGACAAAAGCAGCTCAGTCAGATCTCACCCCACTACCCAAACTCTCCACCAACAATAGCGATCCCAATCAAGCAATTGGTAATTTCAACGTCTCATTTAGTCCAACAGGATCGATCGAAATCAAGCCAGTAGCAAAAATTCAAGGTAGCATCAGCCTGGGGAAAGCGATTACCGAACCAAAGTTGCAAAATACTCTAGCGGAACAGCTCAAAACCAAATTAACAGAGTCATTAGCTAGTAAAAAGCCGATTGGTGCCAAAAATCTCAACTATCGCGTCGGTGTCACCAAAACTGGTGAAATCGCTGACTACGAACCAACCGATCGAACTGCATCCGAGGCTGAAGCCAAAACGCCATTACCTAAATTAGTAAAATTCAATCCTCAAGCAGCAATTTCACAAGAACCTCTCGCGCAGTACAAGGTGGTATTTGGATCGAATGGTGAGATTTTAGTTACACCAAAATAGATCGGGCTACAATATAACTATGTTGGTCGCGGTGCAGTTAACCCAAATCGCAATTATATGAGCAAACTTAACCCACAACTAACTAAGTCGGGACAGCTATTGCCTTATACCTTATTGGGCACTATTTTGTTTGTGTGGGTTTCTAGTGCCCATTTTAACCAATTTCTCTCTGTTTATCTAATTTTACTTGCTGCACAACTGGGCACTGTTGGGATCTATTTAGTCACAAGATGGTTAAAACAAAAAAAATGAAGCCATCACTCATCAAGTAATGTTTAGCTAGGGATCAATGACCGATGAGAAATCGAACAGCAGCCATATTAATCTGTTTTTTTGGTGGCTACTTTGGTATCCACAAGTTTTATTTAGGTAAAAATATTGCGGGTATCATCTATTTAGTTTTTTGTTGGACTTTCATTCCTGGTATTATTTCCTTTTTTGATTTTTTAGGGCTGTGTTTCATGTCCGATCGGGAGTTTGATGCTAGGTTCAACTATGCAATGCCAAATCAGCTCGATCAAAGTTCTAGCCGTCCGGTTGTCCAATCAGGTAGATCGTCCAAAGACGCTACTGCGATATTGTACGATCTGAAAAAATTGTACGAAGATGGCATTATTACTGCCGAAGAGTATGAAGCTAAACGTCGAAAAATGTTGGACGATATTTAAAACCAGTTAAAACTTGATCGCAGATTGTCATCAAAAAGTAGCAATCATAAATATGTCTAATTCAGCTCTAAAACAAGTTCCTAACTGGGTATGGTGGTCACTTTGTCCAGTTTTTGGCGCGCTAACTATTGCTTATGTAGGTTATTTGACCAAGACAGATCGGTGGTTGAAACTAGGAGTTGGTATCAGTTTAATCTTACTCTTGGCATCACTTACTAGTCAATCATGGTTGATCTATTTAGCTATACCAATTCAATTTGCGATCGCGATGAGTATCAAAAATACCTATCTAATTAAAGTTGCTCCCAGAGGCGCAATTTTACCAACCGATCGACAAACTGCCCAACTAATTGCTAATATTCGAGGTAAAGTCGATCTGAATAAATGCTCGAAAGACGATCTAGTTCATATCTTGGGGTTGCCGATTGCTTACTCGAATAATATCGAACTAATTAAAGCTGAAGGGTATATGTTCCTACATATCGAAGAACTAACCGGACTCGCCGATGTTCCCGAAAAATACTGTGAAGTGATCGAACCATTAATTGCATTTAACTATTACGAAAAATCTGACAATCCGATCGATTGGCAACGCTTAAATATGCTCCCACTGTCCGAACTGATCGAACTGGGACTTGATCGATCCAGTGCCACGATCATCTGTGACGAGCGTCAATCGCATGGTGCCTACCGATCCCTCGTCGAAGTCAGACGACGAACCGGATTGCCGATTAATCTCTACAAGCACCTGATTTAGCCTGACCGCAAACACAAATAAGCTCCAGACTGCAATGAGTCTAGAGCTTATTTTATAGATACGGAGGAGGTGGGATTCGAACCCACGGTAAGTTGCCCTACACAGCATTTCCAGTGCTGCGCCATCGACCACTCGGCCACTCCTCCACAAACTAAGTGCGGATTTTAACGCTTACCCAGCATACCCTAGACTTTTACCAACTGTCAACCGATAATGATCATAGTGGCTGAAGATTAGTTTCCTGGTATCCCTCCAACCGCGTATACCAGCCACCAGCAACAAACCATGACTCGCAATTATCAAATCAAGATTTACAATCGGAAGACGGAGACATATCATCAAGTAACAGTTCCCAGCGATCGATATATCCTCCATAGTACCGAAGATTGTGGCCTCAAACTCCCCTTCTCCTGTCGCAATGGTGCCTGTACCGCCTGCGCTGTCCTAGTCAAATCGGGAAACCTCCACCAACCAGAAGCAATGGGACTCTCACCCCAACTCCAAAGCCAAGGCTATGCTCTACTCTGTGTCAGTTACGCCCTCTCCGACTTGGAAGTCGAAACCCAAGATGAGGATGAAGTCTACGAACTCCAGTTCGGACGATACTTTGGCAAAGGTAAAGTGAAGCAGGGAATACCTTTGGATGAAGGTTAGTTGATAATTGATACTTCGGCTACGCTCAGTACAAGTAATTGATAGCTGTTGGCGGAGCCTTGACCTAGGAAAATAGTTGATAGCTTTTGCTAAATTATGAGTCGTAGCTTTAGATCTATGTGTGTGAGCGCATCTGGATTGGTATTTCTGGCTGGTTGTCAAGCACCACCATCTAAATATCCAGTAGTGCAAATTAGTCGTGTCCTGAGTGGACAATCGATAGAATGGATCGATAAATCTCAGCAACCACCAGTAATTCAACGGGGTAGATTGGTTGGTATCGACGCGCCAGACATGGGGCAAGAACCCTGGGGCAATCAAGCAAAACAAAGATTGGAAGAATTAATCGACACATCTGGTAAAGATGGTGTGAGCATCGAATTTGAGTCTACAGATGCCGATAAATATGGTCGCAAATATGTCTATCTGTGGAAAAATGGTCAACTGCTCAACGAGCAACTACTCAAAGATGGCTGTGTATTAGCCAACATGCGAAACGCCAGCTCATCAAGTAGCAGTGTCAGTGGTACTAAATATCGAGATCGATTTCTGCGCGGTAGTCAATACGCCCGCATTATGGGCGTAGGTATCTGGAGTCCAACACAGCCGATGCGGATGAGTCCATCTGAGTTTCGGAAAGAGGAGCCTTAATTAATTGATAATTGATAATTGATAGTTGATAATTGATAGTTGGGATTTAGAGTGAGATGATCATCAGACAATCCCGATCTAGAATAGATAGATTCAGTAACTATCATCAAAGGAACTAAAGTAGGGTGGGCAATGCCCACGAGCTATATTTTACACTCAGTTACCTTCGGCGCAAATATTTATAAATAACTGAGTAGTGTGTGATTCACCATCCACTGTCTT
>JAJAYU010000302.1 GCA_026786125.1 Chamaesiphon sp. | reverse complement strand
TACGAGGGTTACTGTCGAATCCGGCAAGCCGTTCGACTAGATCATTGTAGACTAATCACCGCCCATTGCTCTGTGCTACGTCACCCAAGTTACCAGTTATGATTGACAGGATCCAACTGACTCAGGCATAGTTATAGATGTACATTATGTACGTTTCATACTTTTGCAGAATTAATACCTATGTCAACAGTCAATGCTACCGATGGGCGTAAGAATTTCTTCGACCTGATTGATCGAGCCAACCATCAAGAACGAATCGCGATCGAGCGGCATGGTAAGCCAGTTGCGGCGATCGTCAGTTATGAAGACTTAGGGAAGCTAGAAGCATTGGAAGATGCCATTGCGACAGCACAGTTAAAGCAAGCGATGGCTGAAAGCACTGGATTTATTACGGCTGTTGAGTTACTGGCAATGCGTTCTACCGATGGCTGAACAATATCTACTATTAATTAGCAAATCGGTTGCTAAAGATCTCCAAGATTTGCAGCCTAAGCAATATAAGCAAGTCGTGGCTAAAATTCTCTCCTTAGGGACGGAACCTAGACAACAGGATTGTCAGGCTCTCAAAGGAATTGAAGGTGGTTATCGCGCCGATCAAGGGGAGTTTAGAATTTTATATTATATTCAGGAAGCAACTGCCAAACAATTAGGTCAGGTTAAAATCTTTCGGGTTGGTAAACGTAATGACGATGAAGTCTATCGCAATTTATAGAATTGTATTGGGGTTGTTGGGTTTCATTCTTCAACCCAACCTACATTCTAATTTTCAATTCTGACAAATCTGAGATTGACACATTAGCCATCGCCAACGGTTGTGAAGATCTGCGCCAGGAGATACCAACGCAGCCCACTGCACCGCCTTGATTGCCCATAATCATATCCCAACTGCTATCGCCTACCATCAAGGTTCTAGCCGGATCTACCCCCATCTCCTGACAGGCAAATTGAAATAGACGCGGATCGGGTTTGGCAAATTGGAGATCGGAACCTAATAGAACCTGGAAATAAGATTGGAGCTTGTGATAGTTAGCAAAATTGACGACTTGGCTGGTTGTCGCTGCTGAAATAATACCCATCTTAATCCCTGCTGCGCCAAAAGACTCGATCGATTTCTGACAGCCAGGAAACATTGCATTTGGGGTAGATTCCATCACTCGATCAACTTCAGTAAAAGCTTGGCGTACAATCTCTAAAGCCGCACTCCAGCCGCGTCCAGTCTCGGCAATATACGCCGCTGCGGCAATTTCATTTTCGTAGCGGCTCCCTACAGCTTGCAATCCGGCTGGATCTAGAGTCAGTCCATTTACACCAAAAGCCATCAGTAGCGGTTCGCCCACACCTGGAATTTGAGCGTCAATTAGCCGTGCGCGTTTTTGAGCAAGATTCCGAAGATAGTCCCCAGAGTCTTCGAGGGTACCATCTTTATCAAAAATAATGGCTTGGACATCTGAGAATTTGTGAGTAAGACAATCGATCGAAATCATGTAGTGATAGTGAGAGCAGTTATACCAATTCAACTACCCTAACTGAATCTTGACACTAAATGATAAATAATATTGCGATTGAGATCGGATCAGTGTAGCGACAGTGCAAAATCGGAAGCATAACAGATATTTTAATAGCTGACGGTGAACAAGCTTCAACTCACCACCAAATAATTTAAGAAATACGGGAGATATCATACCAAATGATGCAGAAAATTTTGATTGCCGTTGCTGGGTTGGGAAAATGTGAACAGATGCTCAAAATATTGATGGAAATTCCGGCCATCCAGCGAGCAAATGTGACTGTTCTGCACGTTGTTTCACCACAAGTAACCGCCGAATTGATGGCTGAAAAGTTGACTGCTGGTGGTAAAATCTTGGCTGATGCGATCGAGTATCTCAAGCTCGATCCCGCTAAAGTTAATGTCAGACTGAAACAAGGCGAACCCAAGGATACTGTTTGTCAAGTTGCTGAGGAGGAGCAGGCAGATTTGATTATTATGGGTTCACGAGGATTGGGTCGTCTCAATTCGATATTGGCCAACTCTGTCAGTCAATATGTGTTTCAACTTACTTCTCGGCCGATGTTATTGATCAAAGATGATATAAATATCAAGAGCATCAATCGGATTTTGGTTGGATACGACGATTCTATCCCTGCTAAAGAATCGTTGCAATTAGCACTATTTCTCCTCCGTGATATCAAAGGTAGCCAACTGATAATTACTCAAGTTAAAGCTGAGAGTAGAGCCGCAGATGCGCTGATCAAGCCAGAACAAGATCCAGTTTTTGCACATGCTATTGCTGAAGCCAAAAAGCAAGGAGTAGCCTATAAATGTATCCTCGCAACTGGCAATCCTGGCAAGGAAATCTGTAATGCTGCTGAAGAATTTCATGCCGATCTCGTAATCATTGGTTCACCAGAACGTCGTCCATCGATCGCCAAAAACTTACCAGATATCGATCGATTACTCGGTCAATCAACTTCCGACTATGTAAGAGTTAAAACACCATGTGCCTTGCTATTAAATCGATCTATTGTTGCCTAACATCTAATAACGGTTTAGAAATTAGTATTTTACCTATCCAGATACCTGGAGTTTCGATGTACTTGTGACTGACCTTGGCAACAGCAAAAGTCAATTGTATAACTAAGGTAATCGAACAGACTAGTAATAGTTCTGGTAGAATACCTTTTTTTAGTGTCAGTCCGATTCCTGGCACTAAATACCAAGCAAACATAAAGTGAAATATGTACATTGAGTAGGAAACTCGACCAATTTCTGTCAGAAATATATTTGAGTATTTTGATTCTTTCAAAATACTCAGTAAGAATACAAATGAGATTCCAGCAATAACTGGTAAGCATGTGGCAACTAGCCAGTATTGTTTGCTTGGTAAGATAATGATGCCAATGATTGTGACTACAATGAAAATTGCAGTCTGGATCGGTAGAGATAATTGCAACGGAATTCTATAGTGATGATGAAAGAAAATTGTCATTCCCATTAAAAATACTGGTAGCTGGTTGATCAGATTGTAATAAATGAATGAATTATCATCAATCTTAACCTTAAATAATTGCTGAACTGATAGCTGCACACTGATATTTAGCAATATGGACAATCCAACTAAACTATATAGAGCAGTAATTCCAGATTGTTTATAAGCCCTGTCGAATAGAGCAAACAAGATCGGAAATATCAAATAAAAAGCCATTTCAGTGCCGATCGACCAGCCGCCAGGAACGATATTATTATTGGCTGATAGGACGAATCCGTGAATAAATAAAATATTTGCAGCAATAGTCTCGAAATTATAGAGCGAATATGGCATCCTAATTAGAGCTAAGATGTGCATATTTGATTCCAATAAAAAGTAGCCAATCATTGCCACATAATACAAGGGTGCAATTCTAAAAAATCGCCTAATCAAAAAAGAGATTAGTGGTTGTTTCTCCTCGGCTCTTTTGATACTTGAGAAACATAAAGTATAGGCAGAGGCAACGAAAAAAAGCTGCACACCCATCTGTCCATATCGATCGATCTCATCGACTAATTGAGAAACCCCATTAACAGCTTGGCTAGTATGAACGAGCATCACCATCAAAATTGCAATGCCTCTAGCAATGTCGATATAGTCTAGCTTTTCACCAACACCAACTAGTTTTACTTCATCCATCTCGATTATTGCCAAACGTTCATTTTATCGACATTTATGCACTTATTCGAGCAGCGATCGCTAAAAAGATCGCCCATCCTGCTAGAATCGATCAATAAATACACAGTCAACAGATCGTGCAAATCCGCTTGATATGGGAAGATCCAGTCACAGGAGAGTCCAAAGAACCCCTGTTAACCGTGCCGATTGCCTTGGGACGGGAATTTGAGCGATTACCTGATATATTAGACTGTCATAGGGTTTGTCGGATTGTCTTGAATAGTTTGGAAGTATCTCGATATCACGCTTCGATCGAGCTTCAGCAGGATAAGTTGATAATTGTCGATCGAGGTAGTAGCAATGGGATCATCGTTAACGGTCAAAAACAGACTCAGCATCAGATCGAGCCTGGAGACACGATCCAAATCGGTAACTATCAGATCTCTATCGCCCTACCAAGTACCACCCCAAAAATTCCATCACAAATTAGATTTAACTCCGTCACCAATCGACCAGATCCGCGTGTTACGCCACCACCTGTAGTTCCAGTTAATAGCTGTCTACCACCAATATTTCGACAGGGAGAAATAGATCCACAGGCTATCCATGCTACTGGATTGCCTGTCGAAGAAGTCGAATATGCAACGATTGGTGGCGGCTTGGGTAGTTTTATTTGGGTTGATTTACTTCGAGTTGGTGGAGTCAGTACTGAGCGGATCCGTGTACTGGGGATGGAGCAGCAACCATTCGGACGCTACCAGCAGCTCTGTCTCAATGCCCAGATCGTGCCCCAAGAGCGGCTCAGATCGCCAGCAGATGCCTGTCCTGACAATCCTTGGGGTTTTCCGAATTATGCAACCTTGGAGGCGATTAGGGGCATCGCGAAGGGTAAGTTAAAATCGAGTCTATATCATCTCTGGCAAGTATTCGCCGAACCAATATTAGCGAATACTTACACGCCCAAATCTGGGGATGTGATCGTCGCAATCGATCAAGAAGCCGCCCGAATTAGTTGGCGGAAAATGATTAGGACAGCCCACGTTCAGGCAATTCGCAAGACTACTGACGGTCGATACGCGATCATTTATACCTGCCAACAACCCACTGATTATGCCTGTACCATCGCCCGTTATGTCCATATTGCGACTGGTTATCCAGCATTACAATTCTTACCAGATCTCCAAGCTTATCGAGATCGCACCCAGGATTTCAAAACGGTAGTAAATGCCTACGAATCTCACGAACATATTTATGAACATTTAGCCACTTATGGAGGCACAGTCCTGCTCCGTGGTACTGGTATCGTCGCCGCACGCATCCTCCAAAAACTCTACACAATTAGGCGCAATAACAATAGAGTTGAAATTAGGGTGATTCAGTTACTCCGCTCGGCTAAAATAGAGGGAAATAAATACGGTTTAGCCGATCGAAAAGTCGAACACAATTACGAATTTCAGCCTTTCAATTGGCCAAAATCAGCGTGGGGTGGACAGTATAAATCGACGCTTGAAAATGCCACATTAGAGCAACGCCAGCACCTACTCGCTGATTGGGGTGGCGTGACGACGACAGATCGCCCTGACTGGCGCAAAATTATCACAGGAGGGATCAATAAAGGTTGGTATCAGATTGTCTATGGAGAAGTTCAGCACGTCTTACCCAGAGCTAGCAGTAGTGGCACAATTACCACTGTGAGAGAATCAGGAGTCAAAGGTGAAATTAACTTAGAATCAGACTTTATCATTGATGCTACTGCTGTCGATGCGCCAATTATGGCAAGTCCACTCCGCCAAGATTTAGT
>JAJAYU010000301.1 GCA_026786125.1 Chamaesiphon sp. | reverse complement strand
GTCTAGACCCAGCCGTTAGTCTACGACAATCAATTCGAGTCTCGCTGTACCATCTAGATGATGAGTTTAATCAGTTTGGTCGAGAAATTTATGCATCAGTACAGTGATTCCATCAAACAACCCTATTTACCTAGATTATCATGCTACAACTCCAGTCGATCGCCGCGTTGCCGATCTTGTCTATCATTACATGACAGCGGAATTTGGCAACGCTAGTAGCACAGAGCATGAGTACGGAGATCGCACTGAAGCAGCAGTCAAACAAGCAGCTAAACATCTAGCAAACCTAGTTGGAGCCTCACCACGCGAAATTATCTGGACATCGGGGGCAACCGAAAGTATCAACTTAGCAATTCAGGGTAGCTTGTCCCCACAGCCCGAAAAACCTTACCGGATCGCACTACTGCCATTGGAGCATAAAGCCGTTCTAGACACCTGCCAAGCTTTAGAGAAACGAGGATGGGCAGAATTAATTTATCTGAAAGTGGATGCTAATGGTCGGCTCGATCTTGATTTCCTAGAACAAGTTTGCGATCGAGGATTGTCTCTGCTTTGCATCATGGCAGCGAACAATGAGATTGGTAATATTTACCCTATCCAGGAGATCGGGCAAATTGCTCGACGTTATCAAATCCCTTTCCTCTGCGATGGTTCTCAATCCGTTGGCAAAATCCCCCTCAACTTTGAAGAGTGGGGGATTACCTATCTAGCGATTTCTGCCCATAAGTTTTATGCCCCCAAGGGCGTTGGTGCATTGGTCGTTCGCAAAGGATACCAGCTAGAACCACCGATCTTTGGTGGTGGGCATCAGCGGGGAATGCGATCGGGAACCCTTAACGTACCAGGGATTACTGGTTTAGGGGAAGCTTGTCGTCTGCGGTTATTAGAGATGGAAGTAGACGAGAAAGCGATCGCTAAATTGCGAGATCGATTACAAACTTTACTGCTAGAACAGATTCCAGATCTGATCGTTAATGGCGATCTTACTGCCAGACTAGGTGGAAATTTACATATTTCCATTCCAGGTATCCCCAATAGCGCGGTGATTGCCAGAGTCCGATCTCAGTTAGCTATTTCCACTGGTTCAGCCTGTTCTTCTGGTGTTGAAGCACCTTCCCACGTCCTTCAGTCTCTTAGACTGCCAGAAGCATTAATTGCTGGTGCTTTACGAATTGGGGTGGGTAAATTCACGACAGATAGTGAAATCGATCGGGCTGCACTCATCCTATCCCAAACAGTTAAATCGATTCGACAAGCGATCGATCCCTCATTCCGCAGGTAAGAACAGAAAATCCGGTATTTTGAAAGGATGAGAAACTTTGAAGCGTCAAATATCAGAGTACAGGATCTTGACCCCACATTCCGCTAGTTCGATCGGCGAAAAAATAATAAGAGCTACAATCCTGTATTAGCAAGCTTTCCATCGATTTAGCCTCTTGCTGGCGATCGACAGCATGTTCTCAATAGTCTTGTCCTATTGAAAATGTAATCGCTACGATCCAATGGCTTCGTTTTAATTATTTTTCGACCGCTTGGACTAGCGGAATGTGGGTTGACCATAGTGGGATCGTGGCGGGAATCTGTAACGAAATGGGGCTGGTCAAACAAATTGACAACCTACAATCCCAACAAATACCCATTTCCCTTTCCCCGTCACTTGTGAAAACTCACTAACAACTGATCCTGAAAGAGCAACAATGGGAGTTCTCTTATCCCCTGCTCCAATTACAAAAGGAGTGATTTCTCTTAATTAATTAAGGAAAGTGCAATCGCTCTTGATTGATAAAGTTGGGGAGATCGCACTAATCATGTACGATAGGGGTCTACCTACACCAGTTTGGTAAGGCAACGCTCCCTTGGTCAGTAAAATAAATTCTACTTCCAGCAGGGCACTCATCTCGAACATTACCTCTAATTATAAAAATGGGTTGATGTAATGTGCAAGAAGCTATTGCACCAGTAGGGTGAAAGTAAATTAGATTTCCTCCTTCACATTGAAATTCTTGCGTAGGTTTTGGGTTCTGTGGAAACATCTTTTGTGCAAAAACCCAACTCCTTGAAAGCATACATTGTGAAATTTTTCCTTGAGCATTTGCAACTATTGTCCCTGGAGAACACTCAATGGCTGCTAGCGCAGATTTAGTTGGCAGCAATATTACAGAGCTTGTCAAGCATATAATAGCAGGGAAATAAATGCAAAAATATTTTTTTCATGATGTCAACTACTCAAGATTTTGATATATTCAAAGATTTTGATATATTCAAAAATTTTGATGTATTCAAAAAACGATCGCTTCCTCAGATTGGGAATTTTATTTGTAGCAATTAAATTCAAGGCGAAATGATTGGGACAAGCCAGCCAATCAATCTTTTTATAGTTTAATTCACTTAAATTTCTTTAAAAGCTAATTATTGCTCTGATTAATTTCATATATTTTGATTTATGTAAGATTCAATAATTCAATTGATAATCCAAGGTCGATCGCCTATTCGATCGCTCAAGCGTTTGATAGACAAGCTCTAGTCATCTACTTGAATCGGTTGATATATGTATTATTCATGCTTCTGCCTGCTAAAGGTAGAGGAATTCACGCACATAAAATTGCGGGTTCACGCAAGTTATTTACCCACATCAGCTAAAGTGGAAAATGTTTCCCTACTGCGCCATGAGCGATACGTGCTATGCACAGACTACGCCAACGCACAACTCTTTACTTATGGCGACACATTGTCCTTTCTAAGTTTCGTTGTACGCAGGATTCCTTAGAACCATACTGCCTCTCTAACTTTTCAAACAGCCTCTTAAACAGAGTAAAAGCCATGCTTACGAATACTTGGCAGTACTTCCCCAAATATCCATTTGAAAATAGGAATAGCCAATGGACTATCGGATAGAGCAAGTAGAGAATAAAGTCCTGGTTCTAGAACAGTTACCATCTCTTGGGCACCACTAGGGGTCTGCACTTTTTGTACACCCTTATACCTAGAAGAGATTCTACAAAGATACGTTGCTCTATCTTTTAAATCAACTTCTGGATACAAAATACCAACAATATCCAATCCAATACACTCTGGAGTTTCAGAAGTTCCAACAAACCTCACCTCTTGTCCTTCAAAAAAAAATTCTGTAAATTGGACATTTTAAACTCTGGGTAATAGGTACTTTTGAAAATAGGTCTCACCAATAAACTTAATTTAATATTAATATAATTATTCAATATAACTACATGGGTAAAGCATTTCTTCTTCTGATATTAAATTACCACTAAATGTGATAATTTGACCATTAGGATGATACCAAGTTGCCTTTTCTTTCCCTACCCAATCTGTCATGACTTGCCCATTAGGATAATACCAAGTTGCATTCTTTTTGCCTGCCCAATCTGTCATAACTTTTCCATTAGAGTAATAGATGGTATTCCCGTTTCCTGTCTGGGCTGCTTTGCATAGCCGATATAGTTCTCTTTGTGAATCAATACTGTGAGTAATAGCAATTCGATTAGCTGACTTCTGTGGCGGGAATTCAATTGATTCTAATTTTTGGGCTTTAGGGACTTGCTGACAAATAAAGTACCCATTTTGATCGTGCTGGTGCGTTACGCTTCGCGATAACACACCCTACAATTTGGTACATTATTTCCGAGCGGTTCCCTTAGCGACTGCCTTACTGATGGCGGCAGGTTTAAGATAGTGAAAGTTTGAAGATCGAGTTTGAGAACCTAAGTTGCTAGTTACAGATTTGTAGTGTGGAATCGGATGCGCATTCTTGCTGAGGTTTCCTCCCGTGTCACGAATGAGTCGATCGGATCTCGCTCTCTAAGCTCCCGATCTTACTGAGATTCCATAAGCTCCCGTCCTTGCTGGGTTGAAATGGCGAACCTGGACGATATACTGTCCCACGGTTAGATCGCGAACTAGCAACGATAAAGACCCAGAGCCACTATCATCATCTTCAGCGACAAGGATTGTCTCACTGTCTGGCCCGAACAAACTGATGACCGTATCTGTCGTACCGTTTGTTTCGATCGAATATTTTCCGGCTGTTGTCACTTGAAATTTATAGCGATCTCGCTGGCGGATCGCATCGCTGACATCGGGATCTGTTTGAAACTCGATTAGTTCGTGGTATAGAGTGCCAACGATGTTTTTCCACGACTGATTGAAGAAGGGAATACCATTTCGCAGACCTGCACGGATCTCAGAGTAAACATTGGCTGAGTAATACAGCGTCCGCATTTGTCCGTTGCGGAAGAAGTTAACTGAGCCGTGGTATCCACCCAGCCCACGCAGGGAGGTAGAACGATCTAATTTCAGAATTGTGCCTGGTGGCAGCACCAGGTTAAAGCAAGTCCGATCGCGGTCGGTCGGCAAGAGCAGATTGCGATCGGACAATTCAACAATTTTATTCTGAACATCTAACTCGCCCATCTCGATCGGTTTGGCCTCATCAAGAATGACCGAATCCGCAATATCGTAGGATAGTAAGGATTCAGGTCAAAAATGCTAGAGAGGGGAAAATCTGATAGAGTAGACAGATGGAAAAGCCCGCAGCGAAGACACCGCAAGAAAAAACCGAAATCGAACAGTTGAGCCAAGCTGAACTAGTCGAATTGGTGCTGG
>JAJAYU010000300.1 GCA_026786125.1 Chamaesiphon sp. | reverse complement strand
GGCTTATGGCGATCTTCAAAAGATTTAATAGATGTCAACTGGTACATAGTTAAACTCGATGATTCTTTGTGGTTGCAGCTAGATGTGTGCTTAACACCAGCAGGTTGGAAAATGCAATTCTGGAATCGTAAAGGCACTCGCGAACAAGCTAGGCAGTGGCTTAAAGACAGAGAAATTGAAGTTGAAACATCCACAGGAAAATTATGGAGACTTATTTACAATGGTGTCGAGAATAACACGCCATACGGAGCCGAACTAGATGAAGTAAGAGCATGGACTATCAGTATGTTAAAGAGACTAACAGCATCTACAGTTGATCGATCCACTGACTCCAACACCAGTAAGTAGGGTAGGTTGGGTTGAAGAATGAAACCCAACATTTCTAGGGTGTTGGTGTGTTGATGTTGGGTTTTGCTTGAGCGCAACCCAACCTACAATTTTTGGTGGTTTCAGGCAAATCGATTCTCTTTCAGAGACGCTATGCGATCGAACCCATCCACCTCCTTACCCAGCAAACCGTTCAGCCTCAACAATTAGCGTCCCCTGTGACCCTCAAAATGTGATAAAATTGAACTAGCGAAACAGTACAATTAGCAAGCTGGACGAGCCTTTCATGACTACTTCCCAAGAGCGGATTATCCCCACAGATCTACGAACTGAGATGTCTAGCTCTTACCTAGAATACGCCATGAGCGTAATCGTAGGGCGAGCACTTCCCGACGCACGAGATGGTTTGAAACCAGTCCACCGCCGAATCCTGTATGCGATGCACGAACTGGGTTTGACAGCCGATCGACCCTTCAGAAAGTGTGCGCGGGTAGTCGGGGAAGTGCTCGGTAAATACCATCCCCACGGCGATACAGCTGTGTATGACGCACTGGTGCGGATGGCTCAAGTTTTTTCGATGCGAAATCCGTTAATTAACGGACATGGTAACTTTGGTTCGGTGGATAACGATCCACCTGCGGCGATGCGGTATACCGAGTGTCGGTTGCAAGCGTTGACGATGGAAGCTGTCTTGCGGGACATCGAGGCGGAGACGGTTGATTTCGCCGATAACTTTGATGGTTCGCAACAGGAGCCGACGGTATTACCTGCGCGGATTCCCCAGCTATTACTCAATGGCTCATCGGGGATTGCGGTGGGGATGGCGACAAATATTCCGCCCCATAACTTAGGTGAGTTAATCGATGGCGTGGTGGCGTTGATTGCCAATCCTGAGATTACGGATATGGAGTTGATGCAATATATCCCTGGCCCTGATTTTCCCACGGGAGCGCAGATTTTGGGGACTGGGCCGATTAAAGAGGCTTATGCAACTGGGCGCGGTTCGATTACCATGCGCGGGGTGGCGAATATTGAAACTCTCGAATATAAGGGTAGACCCGATCGAGAAGCGATTATCATTACAGAGTTGCCCTATCAGACGAATAAGGCTGCTTTGATCGAACGGATCGCTGAAATGGTTAATGACCATAAATTAGAGGGGATATCGGACATTCGGGATGAAAGCGATCGAGATGGGATGCGGATCGTGATCGAACTCAAGCGGGATGCTTATCCGCGCGTGGTGCTGAACAATCTCTACAAACAAACACCAGTCCAAACTAACTTCGGTTGCAACATGTTGGCGTTGGTAAATGGCGAACCCCAGTTACTCAGCCTCAAAAAATTCCTGACTGTCTTCCTTGATTTCCGGATTGAATCGATTACTCGTCGGACTCGTTATGAGTTGCGGAAAGCAGAAGAGCGCGATCACCTATTACAAGGTTTATTAATCGCCCTGGCGAACTTGGATGCCGTGATTCGCCTAATTCGGGGTGCTGCGGATTCCGCGACAGCCAAGCAGGAAATGATCGAACGGTTCCAACTGTCTGATTTCCAATCTGATGCGATTCTTCAGATGCAACTGCGTCGCTTAACTGCTTTAGAAGCTGACAAAATCCGTTTAGAGCATGATGAACTGACGATCAAAATTACCGATCTCAAAGATATCCTCGCTCGGCGCGAACGGATTCTAGATATCATCCAAACCGAAATCGCTGAAATCAAAGCCACCTTTGCAACCCCTCGTCGTACCCTAATCGAGCATAGCGAAGGCGATCTCGAAGACACCGACTTAATTGCCAACGAGAAATCATTAATTCTCGTCACTGAGCAGGGTTATATTAAACGGATGCCCGTCAGCACCTTTGAAACCCAAAGCCGCGCTACACGGGGCAAAAAGGGCACAGGGATGAAAGAAGAAGATGCGATCGAGCATTTCCTCACCTGCTGCGATCACGATACGATTCTGCTATTTAGCGATCGAGGTGTAGTCTATACCGTCAAAGCTTACCAAATTCCCGTATCCTCCCGCACGGCACGGGGTACCGCCCTCATGGGAATTTTACCGATTCCCCGCGAGGAGAAGATCACCTCAGTGGTACCTGTGAGCGAATTTAGCGATGATGAGTACCTGATTATGCTCACTCAGAAGGGATTCATCAAAAAGACCGCTCTATCGGCATTTGCCAGCGTCCGCGCGAATGGTTTGATTGCCATCTCGCTAGAGGAAAGTGATAAACTCCGGTGGGTACGGCGCGCCAAAGAAACCGACAGTGCGATCATCGGTACCCGCAATGGGATGACCATTCATTTCCGTACCAATCGCGAGCAACTGCGACCATTGGGACGTGCCACACGGGGGGTCAAATCGATGTCACTCAAAAAAGGCGATGAGCTAATCAGTATGGATATCTTGCCTAGTCAAGTCATCGCCCAAATGGTGGCGGCGAGCGAAGATTCGGGTGTAGATGATATCGATGATACTGTGAATGAGGATGTTGCAGTTCCCGCAGGCGAAGGCCCTTGGATTCTGGTAGTTACAACTGGTGGATTGGGCAAACGGGTACCTGTAACTCAATTCCGGCTCCAAAATCGGGCGGGAATGGGCGTACTGGCAATCAAATTCCGCAAGAAAGGCGATAAATTAGCCGCTCTCCGCGTAGTCAATCCTGACGAGGAAATGATGATCGTTACCAATCGGGGGATTATCATTCGTCAAGCGATCGATGCCATTTCGTCTCAATCACGGATGGCGACTGGGGTACGGGTACAGAAGCTCGACGATGATGATGCAATCATGGCGGTAGCGATCGTTCCAGCCTCTAATGGGGAAGAAGATCTAGAACTCGAAGGCGATGTGGAATTAGCAGAAGAAGAAGTGTAATAACTAACTGAAACTTATGGGGTGGGCAATTTGCTCATCCTAGTTTTTCTCTCCCTGGATAGCAAATATTGCTATAGTTTAAGTCATCTAATTCCAGTTGATACCAATCTTGACGATCGATCGTCTAGTCTCTCAATATGATGTTGATATCATCTGGTGATTCAATGATTCTTTGGTTCAGTTGCTTCGCGAGAATCTAATCTTTCGACATAACTGGAGAACGTTGACTTTACATCATTAATTCGCAGCTTCAGACATTTCAATCGTCCGACCATCATAATCCTTCACCAAGAAATTTAGCGGCTTCTCACTGCGAATCTTGTGCTTAACGCCACGAGTTTGAATCCGCATCAGGATTTGCTCTAGACATTCTCGATCAAAACAAACCTGACGTTGGCGATTTTTTTCACCAAAACTGGCTCCTGTAATGACGTGAAGCTGGGTATTTTTCTTCAATTGGTACCACAGACCTTCCGAACCTTTCATCCCTCTGGTTGCCGCTCTACCCATCGGTGCAGCCAGATACATCGGATCGATACCAGCAGTCCCGATCGTCTGCTCATAGTCATAATAATAGTGCAGTGGGATTTGGGCGATCGGTAGATTCAACAATCCCTCATATAAATCTTGGGCGACTTGGAGATCTGACACCATCACCGTGTAAACCTTCGGGGCACTAGTCAAAAACAGCCACATCGCCCCAGCGTAAGCTGCCAGCAGCATTACCATGATGCCTTGGGTGGAAATCAGACTATCTAAATGCATAAGATCGCGAGGACTAGGATTAGGTATATGTTAACAGCTTGGATTAATTAAGTGAATACCAGCATGGTTCGATTGATCGAAATTCAGCAATTAGACAAATTTACATTCACCTGCTAAGATAATAGTTCTGTGAATTTTTTCAAAACGCATGAAAGCTCAGGAAATTATTCGCTCGATCGAAGCGGAATATCTAAAATCCGATCTGCCTACCCTTCACATTGGCGATACCGTCCGTGTGGGCGTAAAAATTCAAGAAGGTAATAAAGAACGGGTTCAACCTTACGAAGGCATCATTATTGCCATGCGTAACGGTGGAATCAACAAAACGGTTACTGTACGTCGTGTCTTCCAAGGTATTGGCGTGGAACGGGTACTCCTGTTGCACTCACCCAAAGTTGATAACGTCAAAGTAATTCGCCGTTGTATAGTCCGTCGTGCGAAACCGTTTTATCTCCGCGATCGTGTCGGTAAAGCAACTCGCGTCAAGCAACGGTTCGATCGTCCTTTGGAAGGTTGATCGATTTAATTTGAGTGTCCTGACCATTAATTTTAGTTTCATAGTATACTAAGTCAGAGGGTCAGGAGTATCACTCTAATAGTTCATTTGCGTCCTTAGTTCAGTTGGTAGAACGTTGGTCTCCAAAACCAAATGTCGGGGGTTCAAGTCCTCCAGGGCGCGTTAATAAGGGTGTGTTATCGCAAAGCGTAACGCACCAATCTTTTTGGATATATGTATGATGGTGCGTTAGGCTTGCGCCGTAACACACCCTACGTTTTATGCTTACATCCTTCACAAGGGCCGATCGGATTGACAGCACAGCGGAGTAAGATCGATCGAGCATTGTAGATACAAGTAGCATCACCAATTATCCACTCACCATTAACTAGACTCTGCTCCTCTGGGCGAGTTGCTGACTGGACATATAGAGCAATTTTGTCCAATTTGTAGCGACCATATTTGAGCTGATAACGGTGACGACGTTCCAGCACCGTATAAGTCTGCCCATCCAGATCCAGATAGTTGCCTGGCTGTGGAGTCCAATCCAACCGGACTTTTGCTAGCGTTTCACGGGATTGGGTCAAAATCACTTCAGTTGGCAAAGACTCTGCTTCCGTCATTCAATCTTCCTGATGAGCATCAAAACATATCTTAAACTATCCCAGCCAAACCAGTGAGAACAACTAAAAATAAACTAGCAAAAGTTAAGGGTTTTTAACTTTTGTAGCCTTTTTGATAACTAGCATCAGAGCCTGCGGTACACTAGCTTTGATTCTTAGTTTTAGTTTTGCTAAAGCTTTATCGTTGGGAGGATAGTCTTGTGTCTCATAGCGTCAAAATTTACGATACTTGTATTGGCTGTACTCAATGCGTTCGGGCTTGTCCGACAGACGTATTAGAGATGGTTCCTTGGGATGGCTGCAAAGCTGCCCAAATCGCTTCTTCGCCACGCACAGAAGATTGTGTTGGTTGCAAACGGTGTGAAACTGCTTGCCCTACAGACTTCCTGAGTATCCGCGTTTATTTAGGCGCGGAAACTACCCGCAGCATGGGACTAGCTTACTAGATCTTTGCTTGTGACTAGAGACTAAGAGTTCGTTGTGGTACTTTTAGTCTCCAGTATGGGAGGCGGGGAGACTGGGAGACTGGGAGACTGGGGGACTGGGAGACAAATAAAATTCCTAAGACCTAAAGCCTAAGACCTAAAAAAAGTTTGCACTAGTTGTTACATTCGATCGCAAATTGGGTAACTATAATAGAGCGGGTGGTAGATCTCAATACTTAGTGAGACGATCATCAAACGCTAAAAAAGATAGCCTTGCGGGAGCATTTGACTGTATGTGTGGAATTGTTGGTTATATTGGTACTCAACCAGCCCAGTCCATTCTAGTTTCAGGATTAGAAAAACTAGAATACAGGGGTTATGACTCCGCAGGGGTAGCAACCATTGTTGAAGGAAATTTAGATTGTATTCGCGCCAAAGGTAAACTACATAATCTGCGCGACAAAGTAGAATTGGCCACGAACCACGCACCAATTGGGATCGGACATACCCGATGGGCAACACATGGCAAGCCGGAAGAATATAACGCTCACCCCCATACAGATACCAAGCGACGATTGGCGGTGGTGCAGAACGGCATTATTGAAAATTACCGCGAACTCCGCGAAGAATTGAAGAAACAAGGACACGAGTTTCGATCGGAAACCGACACGGAAGTCATCCCCCATCTAGTGGCTCAATGTTTTGCCGATGGTGCCGATACCTTAATGGTAGCAGTCCAGCAGGCAGTACATAAGTTATCTGGAGCATTTGCGATCGCGGTGATTTCCGCCGACTATCCCGACGAGATTATTTTAGCCAGACAACAAGCTCCATTAATCATTGGCATCGGGGAAGGCGAATACTTCTGTGCCTCTGATACTCCGGCGATTGTTCAGTATACCCGCACGATCTTGCCCTTGGAAAATGGCGAAATGGCCAGGTTGACCAGAACCGGAGCCGAACTTTATACCTTTGCTGGTGCGCCAGTCACTCGGACACCTCGGACGATTGCCTGGAACCCAATTGCGATCGAGAAACAAGGTTTCCGTCACTTCATGGCAAAAGAAATCTACGAACAGCCAGCCGTAGTCAGAACTTGTCTCGAAGCATACCTCGATCTAGATTGGACTCCAGGTAGCCCCAAATCCCCTTTCAAGCTCGATCTACCCCCAGCTATCTACAAAGATCTCGAACAGATCCAAATCGTCGCTTGTGGCACCAGTCTCCACGCAGGCATGGTCGGCAAATATCTGATCGAAGAACTTGCCCAAATTCCCACCGCGATCCAATATGCGTCCGAATTTCGCTATTCACCCCCACCATTGACCGCCAATACGCTCACCATCGGCATTACTCAGTCTGGTGAAACCGCCGATACATTGGGAGCGATCGAAATCGAACAATCCCGCCGTAAGGACAAAGATCCCAAATATCACTCCCGTCTCCTCGCCATCACCAATCGGACAGATAGTGCGATCGCCCAGATTGTCGATTGCGTGATCGACACCCATGCGGGCATGGAAATCGGCGTAGCCGCTACCAAGACCTTCATGGGTCAACTAATGGCGTTTTACTTCTTCTCCCTCGACCTCGCCCATCGTCGCGGCACAATTACACCCGATCGACTCGCCGAAATCATCACCGGCTTAAAAGTCCTCCCCTCCCAAATCGAGGTCATCTTAGAAACCCAAGAGAAATACATCGAAGAACTCTCCCATAGTTTCCTCGATACCCATGATGCCATCTTCCTCGGTCGCGGCATCAACTTCCCGATCGCCTTAGAAGGTGCCCTAAAACTCAAAGAGATCAGTTATATCCATGCTGAAGGTTATCCCTCTGGAGAGATGAAGCACGGCCCGATCGCCCTACTCGATGCTAAGGTACCTGTAATTGCGATTACCATGCCAG
>JAJAYU010000299.1 GCA_026786125.1 Chamaesiphon sp. | reverse complement strand
CGTTACAGCTTTTGGATATTTAAAAATCCGTAAAAAATCATCACTTTTAAGTGATAGTCCCAGCCCCAACATAATTAATGCTAAGGCGACGGGTAAGACTAGCGTTGTGAGAATACTTTCTTGCATATATGTATCGTTGTTTTATCTAAATAACACGATCGTGCTCAGGCGGTAGGCGACGACCTGCGTCGCATTCATCCGATCTAAACTTTCAGTAACAGTCGATCGGAATGAGTTATTTTAAGCCGATGGATTCATTTCAGTACTAGTCCACTCGATCGGATAATATTGCGGATAGTCTACTTACAGCACTTTCACCTGTTATGAAGTACACTTTAGCGGCTGAAAGTCCTGCTGTAAGCTGACTAAATTTTTAAAAAGTGTACCTCTTGATAGCCGGAAGTGCTGTATGTTGTTCTTTGTTTAATTCAGCTATTTCTTGGGTTTTTGAGATTAAAGAGTATATGCCAATACCAACTAAAATAATCATATGAAAAAGTCCACTTATCATAGCTGAGATATTGTTAAAGTCGATAGTTTTACTAGTCAACCATGTCTGTTTACCTTGAGATATAGCATTAATATATCCAGATCCTTCAAACATATAGTACAAAACCCATATAAGTTCCAGCCGATTATTTGCAATCCATTTTAAAAATTTATTCCATACTCTGATCGCTAGCAAGATTACTTTGGGCGTAGATTGAGAAAAATTAGTAGACATTACTTTTACTTTTTTGGTGAATTGTCGTCTAAAAAGAATCGAGATTAATCCAACTGTCGGGCGACTAATCGCGCAAATAGCCCCTCTTGGTTCACCAACTCATCAAAAGTACCTGACTGCACCACCAGCCCCGCCTCTACCACATAAATCCGATCGGCATTCCGAATCGTGCTGAGGCGGTGAGCGACGACGATCCGCGTCGCATTCATCCGATCTAAACTTTCAGTAACAATGTTTTGAGTTTGATTGTCTAGGGCACTTGTCGCTTCATCCATCAGCAGAATTTTGGGTTTTAATACCAGCGATCGCGCAATTAATAGCCGTTGCCGTTGTCCGCCCGAAAGATTGGTACCCCCTTCACTAATCACCGTGTGCATTCCCATCGGCATCGCTTTAATATCTGCCTCGAAACCAGCCATCCGAGCGGCTTCCCAAGCTTCTTCTAAGGTTACTAATGCGCCAGCGGAAATACTGTCAAAAATCGAAGCGGCGGCGATGCGGACGTTTTGTAATACTACGCCCAATTGCCGTCGGACTGCCTGAACGTCGAGTCCAGCGAGATCCTGTCCGTCGTAACAAACCGTACCGCTAGCGGGCAGCTCAAAGCCCAGTAACAAGCGAAACACGGTTGATTTACCACTCCCACTCGGCCCGACGAGGGCGATAAATTCGCCAGGTTCGGCATGGATGCTGACATTATTGAGGATGAGTGAGCCATCTTCTCGATAGCGAAAATTGACGTGTTCGAGGGAGATTCGCCCTGTCAACCGCCCTGGATCTGCCTGCGTGGGGTTGGACTCCAAGGGGGTCTGAATAATTGGTTTGGCGCGTTCCCACAGCGGGACGATCTCTAGGACATTGCTCAGGGTGTTACTAATTTCGGTGGCACCATTGAGAAAAACGGTAAAGGCGGTATTAAAGGCGAGAAACGAGCCAGCAGATAGTCCTCCAGGCTTATTTTCGGCGGCGGCAATCTGGATAAACAGAATTGCAAACCAAAATATCAACACAGAACTAACCACGGGGATGGCTTCGTTAAACACGCTCAGACTATCATCAACGTGCTTGATGCCCGATTCTAACTTGATGCGTTGACTGTATTTTTTTGCCCACGAGCCAAATGCTCGTTCTTCAGCCGCCGCCACCCGTAACTTGGATACGCCCTCGATCAGTTCCACTGTCAAGCCATTAATATCGCCATCGATTTGCTCTTGCCGTCGCTGTTTGGTGACGGACATCCGACTGGAAACGATCGTGACGATAATAACTAATAGACTCAGCCCTACTCCTACCAATGCGAGTTGAAGACTATAAGTAAACATCAACGCTAGGTTGAGGAGGGCAAAAACACCATTTAAGAGTGTGCGCTGAGTGGAGCCACTCAGATGAGTGCGAATTTGACCGATCGCCAGCAGCCGATTGACGAGATCGCCAGAGGCATAGTTACGAAAAAAGGTGGGACTCAATTTGAGAATTCGATCCCAGACAGCAGGCTGAAGTGATGCGTCGGCGGCACTTTCCACACGCAAGGTAATAATTTGCTGTGCTAATTGAAAGGCGGCTTGACCGAAAGCGGCGGCAAATAAAGCCAATCCGAGTTGGGCTAAGAGGGTGCGATTGCTGTCGGGAATGGCATCGTTGACTAAAATTGCGGTGGCTTGGGGTGTCACCATGCCCAATAGTGATGCGAAGATCCCTAAGCCAATAATCGCGATAATGTCTCGTTCGTAGCCCTTGATGCCAAACAGGAAAATCTCACTCGCGTTGGTGACAAACGGGGGCAGTGGTCGATAAAAGACGTATGCTTCGGTTTGAAGATCGGGAATCTCATCGGGAGCTAGGCTCGTTTTGGTCAACTGTTCCGGATCGAAGAGTAGATAACGGTTTCCCTCAGGTAATAAAGCAACTGGCAGATCGGCTTTGGTATAGGCTAACAGGGCACCGTGTTCCTGTTTCCACCACTCCCCAGTTAATGACACTCGCCGAGTACGGCATTGGGATGCGCGAGCGATCGCTTCTACCGGATCTTTGATGCGAGTGCTATCTTCTGATGCTGGTGGCGGTAGGATATTAATGCCGATGGCTTTACCGACTGCCCCCGCCGCAATTAACAAGTGACTGCCAATCGGGACAACTTCGGGGGCTTGGGTTTGTAATACTCCCGTCAATTCGCCCATCGAGCTTTCGATCGTCTGGCGATTGAGCTGTTGTCGGGCTTGGAAACGCCGAAATTCTGACTCGATCTGCTGCTGTTCGAGGAGATTGAAACAGTGCCAAAAATAAACGTGTACCTGGCGGAGACTGGCGGGGAGCAGATCTATCGATTCTAGTTCTTGGGTGGGCGTTGTGTACACTTCGACAGCATTTTTTGCTGTCAACCAGGTGCCGAACATCAGCGGTATCGGTGGATTATCTCGATCGATTGGTAGATCTGGGATGCCCTGCCAGTGGGTAATGCCCTGGCGGACATCCACCCAGGCAATTGTTTGGTGAACCTGTCCGTTATTGGCAAACGGGCGCGGTGAGATTAGGGTTTGACCTTCGAGCAATGATAAATAGTGGGTGCCTGCGGCGACGATACTATTTGTTGGTTCGGCGGCGAGCTGGGGTTGCGCGCTCAACCATCGGCCCAAGTGACCGAGCCAGTTTTCAATTAAGCCGATCGCGTTTCGATCGCCAGCTTTGACTCTTTCGACCAAATATGATGGATGAATTTGTTGCAGTTCTGTCTGTTCGATCGCGACTGCCAGAATTCCTCGGCGTTCGCCCGGTTTGGCGGTTGGGGCAAAGGTGGAGCCAAAGAGGGCTTCCCCTGCACCGATATTAAATAAAAATCGCCGATTGCCAACTAGTTCTTGAGGGTCGATCGAAACGCCGTGCAGTACTAGCGATCCAGATTTAACGATCCAAATTGTTTGAGGGTCATTTAACAGTAATGGTTCGTTGTTTTTAACAATTCGTCCTTGGATAGAGGTAGTCATAATTGGGTGGGGGGTGGATGGGTGGATGGGTGGATGGGTG
>JAJAYU010000298.1 GCA_026786125.1 Chamaesiphon sp. | reverse complement strand
GTTGTTTATCACGATCGATTTGTCGAGTTCTTTGGTACTGATGAAATCACCCTCACGGGTAAAGAACTGGAGCTGCGGATTGGTGAATTTCAAAATTGGATGGTGTCCAAACAATTAGATGCCGCCGGAGTTGACAAGTCGAAATCACTCACCGAACTAGCCACCGATGCTGGGCTAGAAGCTGAAGATTTACAAGCTTTGACTACAACCCTCGGATTGACAGACTCTAGTGCCGTGCCAGAGCAAACAGCCGCTATTGGCAAGATGATTTCACCAAAGGTCGAACTCCCACCCCAACTAAAATCAGCAACCGCCGTCACTGCCCTCAGTCATCCCCATTGGGGGCAGATGTTTTTGGTTGACTATCCTCGCCTCAAAACCCTACTAGCAACTAAAGATACTCAGTACCTTCCCGCCGATCTCAAATTCATCCATAAATGTTTAGCAGATCCACTCATGAACGCCTTCGTTTGGCGGCGGTTGGCAACCGAATTTTCCCAACAGTTAGAAACTGCCCTCGACAAAATGTCTGACTTCGTTAACGTCGATCCTCAACAACGCTTTAGTTCTCTCTCCCTACCCCCAACTCTCAACTCCCAACTAGATTCAATCCTGACTAAATTCAATAAATATCTAGAGCCAGATCTTCCCGACATAGCCAGTGTACCGATTCATCTCCACGAATTGTTTCAATCAGCAGTCCTAGCGGTGAGTAAAGAGAAAGCCAAGCCTAAGTCTCAACCAAAAAAGACTGGATTTGGTATAAAAAGTTAAGAATTAATTAACCGATCGAGACCGTCTAAGCCGATCGACTAAACTAGTAAAAACCGATCTTTAATCTAGTGCTAATACTCGATTAAAGTTGCTAAGATCAAAGCATCGATCTCAATAAACTTTAAACGTGGAGACTTAATACTATGTTTGGTATTCTTGGTTGGGCAGTACTCGGTCTAGTTGCTGGCGCGATCGCCAAAGCAATCTATCCTGGTGCTCAAGGTGGTGGACTGATTGCGACGATGGTATTAGGCATTGTTGGCGCATTTATTGGTGGTACTTTATACACCCTAATATCGACAGGAAAGTTTGCGATAGCCGCGTTGAGTGGTGCGGCTCTAATTCCTTCATTAGTGTTTGCAGTATTAGGTGCAATGGTAGCAATCTTCCTGTGGGGCTTGGTTACTAGAAATGCCTAAATATCTCAAGTACCAAACTGGTTAGCAACTAAAATATAACTCCGACTTCTATTAGAAGTCGGAGTTATGTGATTAACAGTGATTAGCTCGGTGTGTTGGTTTATCTCCTGACGGAAAGGCTCCGCCAACATTCTTCACTCCAACCTACAGATCTGATCGTCCTCGACTAAAATAAACTAAGTTCAGGATGATTCACCGTTAATAGTAGTTGTTGCAGACGTTTTTGATAGCTTTCGGTTGGAAGCTTGCCTGCTTTTACAGCTTCGGTGAGTCCCTTAATCTGAGCGGCGTATTCTTGTTTTTGAGCTTCAATTGTCAACTCATTCCGATCGTAAATAGCTTCAGCAAATTTGCGGTTTTGTTTGAACAATTGGCGAAGAGCGATCGAGTCCAGCGTCACTTCTGGTTTCGACGCTGCTGCCTCAAAGTAGACAACCGTAGTTTGTCCCATCGCCCAAGTCGCGGTAAAGGCATCAGCAGCTCCTAAACTAGCTCCTACTTTCGGTACTAATTTAGTCAGATCCAATGCCATTAACCAGGCACTTACCAATCCCAAACTACCGACCATTTCCTCGAAAAATGGCTTGACGGCAAACTCATTTGTCCCCCAAATATCGGCAATTTCAGCAATTAGATTCATCTGTAGCCCCAGTGCTGCCGATTGAGTGTAGGAACTCAGTAAGGGTGATGGATCAGATCCCAGCACGGCTGCTGCTGTTGCATAGCGGAGGATTTTGGTTTCAATCGCCGCAGACCTTTGGGCAGGATCGGCAATTAACTCCCCATCATCTTGTTCTAATCGTGCCTGAGATGAATTCACCAGTCCAGCTAATTGGGTGACTTTCTCGGCGGTTAAATTAAACGTAGCAGCAATCAGATCGATCGCTTGTCGTTCAGCAGGATGATATTCAGCCCCAGTATGCGCTAATAAATAAGCAGCGTAGTAAGTTAATTCTTGCTGGGCAGGATCGGTAATCTTCGCTAATTCTTGGGCTAGATCCACAGGTTCTGTCAGCAGTGTATCCCAGATGATCCCCTCTGGAAAATTCTCCTGGGGCACATTTGATTCCAGCCACAGTCTTTCCTGTGGGACGATCTGACCATCTGCTTGAGCTACCCCAATCAGCACTTTCAGTCGAGCCAGAGCTTCAGGCGACATCCGTGTTGGCGGTAAGGATTCAATTTGGAGCATTTTGTATGCTAACTGGCGCGTCGTCGGTTCTGGCACAATCATCACTGGACAGGCAGCCCGATGCAGTACAAACTGGCTGAGACTACCCGTCATCATCTCCACCATTTGCCCCCGTCGTCGTCGCCCCATCACAACTAGATCGACTTTGGCAGCATATTCCAGAATGGTATCACCTAGTCCTCGATCGACCACCACATATTCCAATTTACATGTGCCAGCTAGAGGCTGAAAAATGTGGCGCAATTCATGTTCGCTTGTTGGGGTTGCTTGCCAATTTTGAGTTGGAGCTGCTTCTGAATAGTCTAGTTCTGGCTCGTAAACATGCAGGATTGTGACTTCAGGCAGATCTGCGGTGAGGGGCTGGAGATAGTTCTGGAGAAATTCACAAATCCGCACGGCGGTGGGTGAAATATCCGCTGCAACTAAAATTTTCATCGGCAAATATATTGGTGGATGGTGGATGGTGGATGGCTTGCACTGAGCGTAGCCGAAGTGTGAATGGTGGATCTCTATTGCAGGGATTTAGATCTGTAGGTTGGGTTGAAGAATGAAACCCAACACACTCAGCAAAGCCAGATCTGTAGGTTGGGTTGAAGAATGGAACCCAACACACTAGGTTATTGGAAGGGGAATTTAAACCCCTTATTTTCGTTAATCTTCAATTTTTAACTGACGTTCAGCGATTTCTTGGGCATCTTTAAATTGACCATTTTTAGTCGCCCAGGCTAATGATAATAATGCTAAAACGCCGATCGGTAATAGCACCCATACCAACGACCACATAATCACCACACCGTCACCAATTCCAAACCAACTGCCCATTTGGGCATGTTGGGCTGGAGCTGCTGTTACGATTAGATCCAAGCTGATTAATTTATTCATAACCCTGCTGCCGCTACTTTGACATTATCTTTCCATGCCCCTAATGACTGAATATAGTCCGTCAGGTCGGACAATTCTTGAGTTGATAGATAATCAAAAGCAGGCATGATCGAATTGGGATTGTACTGACGGGGATTGATAAAATGCCCGATCAGATAATCCCTAGCAGGTGCGCCAATTTCGCGCCGCCACACCCGTCCTTCATTGGATAAGTCTGGCCCTTGGCGGGAAGTTCCCAGGAAGTGAGGTAAATCGTAGAAGTAGTCACCCGCTTTGGAAACCCCAAATGCCGCCACTAAGTTTTCGTCAGCTTTGACATTGCGGACTTGCTGAGAATGGCAGTAAACACAGCCTTCACGGGCATAGATTTTGCGCCCTTTGGCTTCTGAGGGCGAGTAAGCGACCAAGCCGACACTGGGAGCGCGAACGACATCCGAGGCCACCCCAGGGGCGATTACTAGCCCTGTGAACGCTGATCCAAACAGAATGCAGAGGATCGCGACGATCGGGAAAACACTAATATATCTCATGATGTGACACCTGTTTTTTGAAGAGAATCGAGGGAATCAGTAGGTAGTGAGACCGGATAATTTACAGTTTTGTACACATTCCAAACGAATAGAAACTGCCCTGCCAATACAATCAAACCACTCACCGCACGGGCGACATGATAGGGATAGCGATCGACCATTGTACTTTGAGGTGAACCGCCTGCTTCCCAAGCAGCTCCTTCGATCCAGCCGCTAATTCCCATCGACACCACATAACCGATGATCCCCAGCATCGTTAGCCAAAAATGCCATTCAGCTAAATTCTGGGAGTATTTGAGCTTGAGCGAACGCTCCAGATAGAAGTAAGTAAAGGCAATTAAGCCAGGTACACCAAAGCCCAAGAATCCCAGATGAACGTGAGCGATCGTCATGTTGGTAAAATGCAGCATGGCATTGAGGGACATCACGGCTAAAACAGTGCCCCACAAGGATGCACCAACATAGCAAACATAAGCTAGCAGACTAAATCTATAGCTAACATCGCGCTTCATGATCTCCCAAGTACCCCAAGCAGTACCACCGAAATTGATCATCGTCGCACAAGTCGGAATGAACATCGCGATCGAAGCCGTCACCGAAGCCGTCATCACCCACATCGGTACTGGTCCCCAGATCACATGATGTCCCCCATTCCAGGGATAAAACGCCGCCAACGTCCAGAAACCCACAAACGAGACAATATGGCTGTACAGCGGCTTATTGACCTGCTTCGGCACCATATAGTACAGCGTGGCTAAACCGAGAGTAGTCAGCCAAATGCCAAACAGGTTGTGACTATAGAACCAATTGATAATCGCGTCTTCAATCCCACTAAATTTGGACGCATTGCCCAAGGTGTAGTAAATCGGGAACGGAATAATTGCCAGCAGAATGTACCATAGGGATACATACACCCGCCGTTCCTGTCGGAGCGTAATGGTCGAGAATAAGTTGCCTGCGATCGCAATTACTAGTAATCCGATCATCATATCAAACGGAAATGGAATCTCCGTATATTCCTTGCCCTTGCTAAAGCCCATCAAAATCCCCATGCAGCCGCCCAGCAAATTGAAATTCCAGAACCAGGCAGTCAGGGAACCCAACCGTTCCGAAAATAGCGGTGTTTGGGTCAAGCGCGGCACCATATAGAAGGTTGCACCCAGATAGCCCATGCTCATAAAGCCGAACAACCCCACATTGATATGCACAGGGCGCAACCGCCCATAAGCCAAAGCTGGCACACCTTGCAAAAATTCGGGGTAGAACAGCTTAATTGCTTCGACGACACCAATTAGCATCGTCACCGACATCCAGAAGATCCCAGAGTAGAGCCAAATCTGCGCCGCACTATCCGGTAGATCGATCGGTAATGGCTCACTCTTGGGCTTGATCCCATTCCCAAGCATAACTGAATTGTCGCGGTCTTGAATCGAGGTCATAAAAAATGTCGGTAGATAGAACTTGTCGCAATTTAATAAGAATCTATAAGTTTTTTTATAACTGTTCCCAATTTAACAACTGAATATCCCGATCGACCAATGGCAAACCGTACAATCTCTAATTTTACAGAGTTTCTTCAGGATCGCTAATGGTCGCAGTAACCAGATATTCCTGATAAACTAGAGATATAGAGAACGATCCTCAATTAAACAAAGACTAGGCTTCCAGTTCAATGGAGCTAAACTTGAGTGAACAACAACAGCCCTAATCTATTTCAAGTCAATCTGCCTCGGTTTCAATCCTGGCTAACAATTTTGGCAGTATGCCTATTGTTGGGCAGCCTCGGACTAGGCTGGCTGGTAAAATCAGCCCTAGTCGTGATTGGATTGGTGATTATCACCCCCGTGATTGGATTTTTGGGCTTCTTCTGGTGGCTCCGCCGCAGTATCGTCGAAGCTGAATGTCCCGTCTGTAGCAATCCTCTCCAAGGTGTAAATGGCAGTGAGATTCAATGTACCAATTGTGGTGAAGTCCTCAAAGTCGATCGAGGTCAATTTGTCCGCGATACTCCTGCTGATACGATCGATGTGATTGCCGTTGAAGTAGTTCAGGATTAGGCTTTAGGCTTTAGAGATTAGGCTTTAGGGACGGACTAATCTATCCTTAATTCCTGTTGATAAATTATACTAATAGCTCAATCCCAAAGCATAAAGCCCAAACCCCAAACCCCTAACATCTACTCAGACTCATGCCAGAACAACAACCATCCAATTGGCAACGCCGCTTCCAAGATATGAAAGTTGGGTTCGATCGATCGAAGACATCAACATCTACCCCTCAGCCGCTCAAAGAAATTAATGTAAATTTCCCTGAGGTAGGTATCGATTCACTCTATCGTAGCTATCAAAATTTTCTGACTTGGTTTAATGGGATTCCTGCAAGTGGTAAGCTGCTAGCGATCGTTGCTTGTGGATTATTTAGTATGACGATCGTTAAAAGTGTTTTTCAACTGATCACTTCTCTGATTACGCTCTCAACTTTTGGGGTTATCTTGTATTTGATTTATCGGTTTTCGATTTTACCCAAAGGGAATGAGTGATAGAGGAGTTAGGAGCAACAAAAAAGTGAGGATTGCTCCTCACTGCTAAATTTAGGGTTCCTAAAAATTTGTGCCAATTTTTACGGGGTAATGGCAAACCTGAGTCGATCGAATCAACTAGGAAAACAAAGCTTCTTCTGGATGTAAAAGTGTAGATAATTGTTTGACACCCCGTTGAAGATGGCGAGTCACCGTCATGGGACTGACCCCAATTCTTTTGGCAGCTTCCTTGCGGGGTAATCCTTTGATGTAGACAAATTCGATCGCTTGTTTAGTTTTGGTTTCGAGTTCAGAAATCGCCCCTTCTAATTGCTGGCGTTCTTCCTCGACATATCGACGTTGTTGCTCGCGAGTATCAGGTAAGCTGTCACCGAGCGTCACCGGACAATCTAGCATTTGACCGACAGTAGCATCAAGACTGAGAGCTTGACGATTATGTTCTGCGGCTTGAGTTTCACGCCATTCATTTACCGATACATTCAACACCGCTGCGATTTCTTCATCACTGACCTTTCGACCCAATTTACCTGTCAATTGTTGGCGAACCTTTTCACCTTCTTTTTGGAGTTCTTGCCAGCGGCGAGGAATCTTCAGCACACTGCTCTTATCGCGCAGGAAGTGCAGGACTTCACCTCGGATGTATGGAACAGCAAAAGAACTAAAAGCACAGCCTTGGTGAGGATTGAAGCGTTCGATCGCCCGAATCAAACCTAAGTAACCAATCTGTTCTAAATCTTGATAGGGTTCTGCACATTGACGACCAATCCGATGGGCTATTTGTCTGACTAGACCAGCATTTAATAATACTAGTTGGTTGCGGACTCTGACGGTAGGCTGTTGATAGTAGGCTGTCAGTAAGGACATCGATTCAGAATGAGCGGAAACCTGAGTAGCCATCATGTAAACAACCTTATTTAGAGATAGATGCTGTTGGATTGATACAATTTGCCGTTTGAGTGGGCATAATCACATCAGAGGGGTTCGGAAATCGAAAGCTGAGGGAGTTGTGAAAGAAATGAACTTCGGGTTGAATTCCTTGATTTGTTTCCTCCACTGCTACATTCTTATCTACACACCCCAATCTCAAACAGCGTTGATCTACGGAAATACCGCAAGGTGCCTTTTCGGTATGTCCGTGGATCCACGTAAAGACAAACGCTACGACATTGATACTGCAACAGGAATTGCCGATCGACACATCCAGCCAATTCCCCAATCTAATTTGGAAACCATCCTGATTTAGCCAATCCAGGTTTGGATATAGTGATCTTTCGACTTGACTGATCACGAATACTGGTAGGGTAATTTACTTGAGCGAGAGACAAAAATTTCGGGTAAACTAAGATCTGTTAACCTCATATCCTTTTGTGATCAATAGGAGCTAGAGATTATGGTCAAAAAACCCGAACCACTCAAACCTGCTCCAGGGACTGTCGAGTCAGCACCTGGATTCAATCCGGATCAACTCGTCCAAGACAGCAAGGATGAACTCAGCAAAGTAATTTGGCCGAGCCGTCAACAACTGATCAGTGAATCCCTCGCGGTAATCGCGATGGTGACTCTATCAGCTACGACTATTTATTTAGTCAACAACCTGTTTAGCTGGGCTGCTGGTAAGGTATTTGTATGAGTTTTATTAGAGATGAAGATATAGACGAAGATCTCGATCAGCGAGATCGTGTGAGCAAAGTCAAAGAACCAGCCCGCTGGTATGCCGTCCAAGTTGCTTCTGGCTGTGAGAATCGAGTTAAAATCGATCTATCACAACGGATTCACTCATTTGGGATGGGCGAACGGATCTACCAAATCGAGATTCCCCAAACTCCCACAATTAGACTCAAGAAAGATGGCTCTAAAACACCCGCCGAGGAAAAAGTTTTCCCTGGTTATGTTTTGGTGAGCATGTCAATGGATGATGATGCGTGGCAGGTAGTCAAAAACACCCCAAACGTGATCAACTTCGTTGGCTCAGAGCAAAAACGCGGTTACGGACGCGGGCGTGGACACGTCAAGCCATTACCCCTTTCTCGTGGTGAAGCGGATCGAATTTTCAAACAGGCGCTCGAACAAGAGCCAGTAGTGAAGACAGATCTGACCGAAGGCGATAAGATTATGGTTATATCTGGTCCATTTAAGGACTTTGCAGGTGAGGTCGTTGAAGTGAGTCCTGAACGGAGTAAACTAAAAGCCTTGCTCTCTATCTTCGGTAGAGACACCCC
>JAJAYU010000297.1 GCA_026786125.1 Chamaesiphon sp. | reverse complement strand
GTCTAATTTTTTGGTTCATGATTTATAGTTGACGGCTGTAGTGAAGTCGATCAAGATAGGCAGATGCGATTCTTTTGATCGAACTAAATATTGATCGTCTCTAATATTTAGTTCGCAATAGGTAATTGGATTGTCTCAATTGAAGGTTACGATGTCGATCCTTTTATCGACCTTCTCGATCAGTTTTTTGCAGGAGCTACCGCGACCTTCATAGTTACAGCACTAACCCCTTTAATTCCCTTAGCTAGTCCATCAATTCGATCGAATTGAGCTTGAGTAGGCACGGTTCCCGTCACCATCACGGCACCATCTTTGGCAGTTACAGCTAGGGCACTAGCGGGTAAATTAGCCTCTAGCTTACTCCGTACTTCACTGGCGATGTCGTTATCGCTACGTTTCATAGCTTGACCTTGATTGAGTGTATTATTTCGCTGTTCTCGTGCTCGAATATCAGAATTTAACTGGTCTTGTCTGATTTTGCTAGTAGCATCATCTTTGCTCGATTTGGCTGAGTCAGTACTAGGTGTTTCGACTTGATTCGCCGTCGAATCAGGTGCTTCGCTATTTGTTTTGGCTACTTGTTGACAGCCAGTCATCGCCAGCAAGACAAGACTAAATGCAGGGACAAAAGTTTTTGAGGTTATCATGAGTCGTTTCCTGTGGAAAATAATTTGAATGAGTCTGGGATTGAGGCGGGAAGTCTCAGAACACATTCGGTACTGAGACTCTTTGCTCTAACCTGATCTTTAGAGCAGGTTATTAGCATGTTTACCAGAGGCATTAGTAACGTCGTATACTTGCCATTGATTAATCCCTTTGCGACTCAAAATCTCTCCCGCATTGCGAACTTGAGTGTCATTGCCATCAACGACGACGAGATAATAACCCTGTTCGAGCAAATCGCTATAGACTTGTGCATCGTTATCGGGAATACCCAATCCAATCAGCGCACCTAATAAACTTGCTCCGCCCGCACCAATCGCAGTTCCAGCTAAGGTCGTAGCTAAAGTGGTAGCTGCCGCACCCGCCAATAAAACAGGTCCGACACCAGGGATAGCTAAAGTACCTAAGCCAACTAATAAACCAGTAATACCGCCAAGCGCGCCGCCTGTAACCGCTCCAGCTACTGCGCCTTCATCAGCTTTGTTGTCGATACTGTTGTGGACTGCGATACCAGCAACCCGATCTTCTGAATCAGCATTTCGTCCGACGATGGAGATATTATCCATTGGGAAGCCGCTACTTTTGATTTCTAGTAGCGCGTTTTCAGCCTCTAGGCTATTACGAAAAACACCCACTGCTCTACGTTCGTGTTTCATATCCATGATTTTTATCCTGATTTTGGTTGAAAATATTAGATTCTCGCTTGCGAGGATTAATATCTTTGATACATCCTCAGCATATTTAAAATATCAGGTTAAATCATCTATATTTCGAGAGAACTAAGGTCAATCAAAAGGAGGAGTATGGCTGGCTAAAATATTTGAGCTATTAATAGAAAAGCGATGAGCAGATATCTGCTCATCGCTTTTCTATTTGACAGTTTGACACGATCGTTCGATCTCCTATATAGTACCCAGCGTGAAAGATGGTTAATAGATATAAGCTTCAAACCAGTCGTAAACTCGATCGAGTTCTGGTAAGCTAACCAAACCATATTGCCACAAAATAATCGGCAAGCTGCTATAGTCAGACTGAGACTTCTTGAGGGCTAATTGAACTGAATCATCGGATAGATGCAGATTGTGACAGAGAAAATTGACAACTTGAGGAATATGATGTTTGGACATGGGGTTTTAATTCCTTTGTAAATTTAGATGTGCTAATTTAGTGATGAGACTATTCACTAGAGCAATTAGATCTAGAAGCCATTCTTCATCAGATGACGGATGACATTATCTTTGACTATTAACTGCCTAGATATTTCGACAAATAATTCCCGAAGCTGCTCTGGTGAAAGATTGAGTGTATTTAGCTCAATTGTCCGGATATTAAATTGCTGTTCCATCGATAGTTCAAAGCATTCTGGTGACATAATCTGACTCCAAATTGGTAATATTTTTTTCGACTTGAGCTACTTAGACATCTAAGTATTACAAGATGTCTAAAATCTGCTATCACTACTAGGCATTACGTGCCATTAGACCCCAGAGATAGATTGCTACTATTGCGCCCAATACGGAGATCGCTAGCCCCGGAATACTCAAGCTCGTGGCAGCAAGTTGAATACTTCCCGTCGTAATTAGACTGTATAAACTACCGCCAACGAAGGCACCGACGATCCCCAAGACAATTGTTGATAAAATGCCCCCACCTTGGCTACCAGGGTAAATAGCTTTAGCGATTGCGCCAGATAATAAACCGAGAACTGTCCACGCGATGAGGTTCATAAATAAGCTCCATTAAATTATTGATTGATAGAAGAAGATTGAGCAATGACTGCTATCTTTTCGCTTCCATACCACCAGCATATGCGGTTAGCTCGGACAGTGAATCTCCCAAATGAGGTAATGAATCAAAATCAAAAGTAATAGCTCCAGATCGCAACCTTGATCGATAGATATGTAAGCTGTCATGAAGTATCAACTTCGATATTAGGACTAAAGTAACGATCTATATCCATACTTTAGACAGATGAAGATCGATGGTTTTAAGTTTTAGACTTGATTTATAGCAAAAAATTAAAACCTGAACAGAAATATCATGAACATCAAATTAATTACCGTTGCAGTTCTAAGTATCGCTACCTTAACTTTTGGTCGCCCAGTACAAGCACAGACAAAACCCAGCCAGATTGGTCCTTCATTGTCTTTTGGTGGCGGTACAACAGTATTTGGCATAGATTCTAGATTTCCAGTCTCCCAAAATCTCTCGATTCGCCCTAGTGTCCGCTTTCCCACTGGTGGGGTGGTAGTGGGGGCTGCTGCTACCTATGACTTTATGACAAATGGGGACGACCGACTCGAACCCTATGTTGGTGCTGGTTTAAATATATATACTGGCGATAATAATAACAGTGGAGCCAACTTGACTGGCTACGCGATTGGTGGTGTAGATTATGGGCTAACTGACCGATTCACACTTAAAGGTAGCGTAATCATCCCCTTCAAGAGTGAGTACTCCACCGACATTGCTATTGGAGTTGGTTACAAATTTTAGTGCTATCTAAATACTGACAACTTCACACTTAAGATAGATGAATAATCATCTATGCTGGCTCTATACTCTAAACATAGCAAAAATTAATTAATAAACCACAGAGGAGTCTATGATAGAAAAGCTTGGAATCGAAAAAGATGGTTATGATGCTCATATTATCCCCGGTGAAACTGCTGCTAGAAAAGAGCGCGAAGGCGATGACTACAAAAAAATTCCTGAAGGAAATATAGAGGGCGGAGTAACTATAGATAATGAAGGTCTGCTAAATAACTACGCAGTAGAACCAGAAATGTACTATGAAAAGCCTGGCGATGCAGAGGTAGAACAAGAGCCAGCAAAGCAGACTCAGGCAGAATAACAGAAGTAAATTGAGAATCAGTGTAGTAGTTTAAGAGCGATCAAGAATCATAGTGTCGATCGCTCTTAAAGTATTATGTAAGTAGGTAGGTACAAATATTTGTCAGATAGCAATAGGCTTAAACCCTGACTGTGGGCAGTGCCCACCCTACATAATATTTTATATTTAATTGTGTCTGGCTACTTACCCCGCGCCAAAGCGAAAAGGTTTTCGGAAATGTGCAGGATAGTCATCACTCTTTAGATAGATGATCTAAATAAATTATCTCTGTCAATAGAAGTATAAATGTTGGGTATCAAATCTTTTAAGTTTCAGACTATAGGTTGATTTAATCGACTATCGATTCGGGGTAAGTTAAAGACATCAACACAGAAAATAAATTACTTCCAATCTTAGGAGGAAAGCCCCAATGAAAATTTCTTCATTTTACAAACAAGCTATTCGGACAGTTCAATTTTCTTTAGCAGCTCTGATTTGTGCCGTAGCTCTTAACTTTGGAACTGCAACTTCCGCACTGGCTGCTCAATTGCAAGTAGCACCAACTCCCCATTTAGCGATATTTGGTTGGGGCGAAAAAGCTCAAGGTAAATCCGAAGTGATGACTGGCAAGAACCTTGAAGGATCTAGTAGCGGTAACAAAGGTATAGAACAATTACCTAAAATTGACGCAGCAGCAGCAAAAGTTGCCGAACGTTCTTCACCGATGGGACTTGACGAAATTACAGCCCGCAGTAAAAATGGTCTGAATGAAATTCAAGGTTCGGCGGATGCAAGCAAAATGCACAAAGCCGATCGTTCTACACCAGGTCCCGCCATTGCAGGGAAAATAGAGAAGGCACTCGACAAGATCAGTAAATAGTCGAGCTTGCAAAATCAAATGGGGTAGTTGTAATAATTTAGATTTACTCTTACTCCAGTTCAAATATCTACCAATAGGTAAGTAAAATATCATGGCAACTAGAAAAATCAACATCGGACTAACCGATCAAGAACGTCAAGGATCGATCGGGTTATTGAACGCAGCATTATCAAATGCTTACCTCCTCCTAATTAAAACTAAAAAATATCACTGGGATGTCGTTGGGCCACAATTTATGACTTTACATAAACTGTGGGAAGAACACTATCAAACTCTCTCACTCAGTGTTGATGAATATGCAGAGCGAATCCGGATGTTGGGCGGCTATCCCGTCGGTACCGCCGCTGGATTTTTGGAATACTCCACCCTTTCAGAAGATCCTGGTGATATCCTCGGCGCAACGGCAATGGTGACTCGACTAGTGGACGATCATGAGACAATTATCTGCGGTTTACGATCGGCCATAGATGCCTGTGCTGAAGATTTCCACGATGCTGGTAATGCTGATTTCCTCACTGGACAAATGGAACAACATGAGTCGATGGCTTGGATGCTGCGATCGTTTATGGAAGGCGATGGTGTTCAATCTAACGGCCAGATTCCCAGTAATTCCGCTGTGGGTATTCCGGCTGGAGTCTAACTATTCCAAATCCAATTTTAAACTTAGATCGCTGGAGGAAAGATCAGATGAAAGAAATATTGAATTCGCTCAAAAATTTATCCGTAAAAAGCCTGTGGGCATTTGGGCTAGCTAGTTTAATTTTTACGGCAAGTCTAAATTTCTCTCCATCTAGCTACGCTGCAACTCCAGCCAAAGATGTAATTCAACCATTTGAATTGACAAATCCCGCAGCCACTCGATCGGAAGCATACGATGAAATTGCTAAATTAAACAGCGATCCCAAAGCACTGATTGCGGCTGAGAACAAAGAAGAGCAAGCTGAAGAACAAGCATATCAAGCAGAACAAAAAGCTGCACAAGTGTTGGAACTAAATAAGTAGCTCTAGCAAAATTAATAGTGATTGGGCGAATCAAGGTTTGTGCTCTGACCTTTGTTCGCCCAATCACTATCGGTGACGGTAATAGTTCACAATAGATGTATCTGCGGCATTAATTTCTTTTTTAGACAGGTATTATTTTGGAAAAACCGATTCGGATTGCGATTGTTGAAGACCATGAATTAACCCGGATTGGGCTAAAAGCAGCTCTCCAGCACCGCGATGGAATCGACGTGGTGGGGGATGCTGCCAATGGTTATCAGGGTTTAAATCTATTACAAACCACTAAACCCGATCTAGCGATCGTCGATATTGGACTACCAGATATTGATGGGATCGAAATGATCCGCCTATTTAGGGAAAATCAGGGCGATAACCTGATTCCAACTAAGATTTTGATGTTGACCATGCACAAGACCGAAGACTCGGTGATGGCGGCATTTGCGGCTGGAGCGGATGCTTATTGCATGAAAGATATCAACATGGATAAACTCGAAGAAGCCATTCGATCGACCCATGACGGCAATCCTTGGATCGATCCGACGATCGCCAGTGTCGTGCTCCAGCAGCTCCGTCAAAATACACTTTCACCAGTAATCGACAAAGAAAAGACCACCCAAATTAAAGGGCTGGACGGAGATTATGCCGATATTGTGGGGAGTGCGGGATTGACCGATCGAGAAATCCAGATCCTCTAATTAATTGTCGGTGGCTGTAGTAATGGCCAGATTGCCGAGCAGCTATTTGTTACCGTTGGCACAGTCAAAACTCACGTTCGGCATATTTTAAATAAACTCTGCGTGGACGATCGGACTCATGCCGCAGTGCTGGCTTTAAGAGGTGGCTTAATCGAATAGCTCTCCCAAAAGAGAGGGATCGAACCGTTTAACATCTACCTCTTTTGATAGACAAATTTATCTACTAAGTTGTGTAAAGTATAGAATACCAATTAACACAACTTAACTAATTATGTCTGAATCCAATGGCGTGATGATGCAGTACTTCCACTGGTATTGTCCTGAAGATGGTAGCCTCTGGAATCAGGTCGCAGAAAAAGCTGAAGACTTAGCAAAGGCTGGGATTACATCCCTGTGGCTACCGCCCGCTTATAAGGGAACAGGCGGTGGGATGGATGTAGGCTATGGAATTTACGATCTGTTCGATTTGGGTGAGTTTGACCAAAAAGGTTCGGTCAGAACCAAATATGGTACGAAGGACGAGTATATTCGAGCAATTAAAACCGCCCAAACAGCAGGTATTCGCATCTATGCTGATGTGGTGTTTAATCACAAGCTGGGAGCAGATTTAGAAGAGGAGGTAGAAGCAACTCCGTTTAGGACAGACAATCGGACTGAGACAGTCGGTGAGTATCAAAACATCAAAGCCTGGACGCACTTTACTTTTCCTGGACGGGATGGTAAATATTCCAAAATGGAATGGCATTGGTGGCATTTTGATGCGATCGATTATAATGCTTTCAATGAAGGTGAATCGGCTGTTTATTTATTAAAGGGTAAATCTTTTGATCGTAATGTTGACCTGGAAAAAGGTAATTTTGATTACCTCATGGGTTGCGATCTAGATATGGAGAATGCTGAAGTTGTTGGCG
>JAJAYU010000296.1 GCA_026786125.1 Chamaesiphon sp. | reverse complement strand
AGTTACAGGTGATGCCAGTGTAGGCGGTAGCCTTACAGTAACAGGTACCGTGCAGGCGAAAGGCCTGACCGTAATAGGTAACGTAAATTCAAACGGTTTAACAATAACCAATAATGCCATTGTAGGGGGAGATCTTACGGTAACGGGAAGTACCGCCACTCAATACCTTACAGTAGTAGGTGGCATTGCACTATTTTCAAATCGTCTTTTTGCCCAAAATGTCAGCTTTTAAAAGTGCATTAATTAATCTGGTCTACCCAATCTGGAAAATATCACTACCCGATCTCCTGTAGTAGCTTCACTGCGCTATAATCGGGCTAAACCAACCCAGCTTCAACTCCAGATCAATGAAAGATCAAAACTTTGTGAACTGGCTGATGGGCGACAAAGCCGGAAAAGCCACAACAGATGTCTGGGACTGGTTGTGGGGGAAAACACCGCCTGTAGTCCCACCCCCTAGCCAGGAAGATACGTTAGCGGTAGCCGAACACTCTCTGGCATTGATGATCCAATCCGTGGCTAGTCTCTCTGCTGCCGTAGCCCAACAAGCTAGCTCCTACAAAAAATTGCAAACTCAAGCAGAACGGCAGGCTCAAGAAATTGCCGCATTGGAGCAGGCAGCAAAGCTCGAAGCCAAAAAAGGACGAGATCGAGATGCACGGCTGACATTGGCAAAAGTCATTCAACAAGAAACATTATTAGCACAACTTTATACACAGATCGATCGAGCCGAAGCACTGTTGATTAGTTCTCAAAATCGGTTGACCCAAGAACAGCTAGAGGTGGAACGATATCGCACCGAAATTCAAAACACTAGAGATCTGTCCCGTGTTAATACCGCCCTGCGGGAAATCGCTCGCGTCAATGATGAATTTGATGGTGGCTCTGCCAAATCCACACTGGACAACGCTCAGATCCAAGCCGCTGAATATGAAATGCAGCAAAAACTCCTCGCAGACATTTCGCGAAATCGATCGGAATTAGCTGATGAGCAGGGTGATGCTGAAATCCAAGCTAGAGTTAATGAAAGACTAGCAAAATTGAAAAGTAATCATTCTGATTTACCCCCTAATTAGAGACGGTATGAGTAGTTCCAAAAAAAGTCCACCACCGATCGTTTATATCGCCGGAGCATTGGTTCTAGCAGCTTTAGGATACACTGCCTTCACTAAATTTAGCAATTCAGCCCCACAGATCGGTACCAACGATCCTAGCCAAGTAAATTTGCCAACTAAAATAGTCTTTAATTCGCCAACATCAGTTCCGGCTGGAACTGTGGTCAAGATCAGTGGTGCTACCAGTCTGGCTCAAATTAATCAAGCCTTGAAAATAGGCTTTGAGAAAAAATTTCCTGGCGTTCAGGCTTTAACTGGAGCCTCTAGTTCTAATCAAGGTTTAACAGATCTTACTACTGGAAAGATTGATATCACCGGAATTTCTCGTGAACTTACAGTTGCCGAAACAGCTCAAGGTTTAATCTCAGTGCCAGTGAGCCAAGATAAAATCGCGATCATCGTTAGCAACAGTAATGACCTTCGCACTGGTTTGACTTCTGCCCAAGTTACTGGAATATTCACTGGTGAGATTACCAATTGTCAAAAGTAGGTAGTAAAAATTTAGTAATTAGGCCAATTTTACGACCAATCAACAGCGGCACTCACCAATCATTCCAATCGATTGGGCTACAAGGAAAAAACTTTGGTACTGGTAGTAGTTTCAAGGTGTTGGAACGAGATGCAACTACACCACTACTTCAAGCTTTGGGTAACGATGGAATTGGCTATGCGACCTTTGCCCAGGTTGCCAATCAGTCAACAGTAAGAGCGGTAGCGATCGATGGTATGACTCCTAAAGATGCTAACTATCCCTATAAACGCACATTATCTTATGTCTATAAAGGTCAACCTAACGATGCAATCAAGGCATTTTTGGGATTTGTAACTTCTAGCGAGGGTCAGCAATTAATCGGCCAGTAAAATCTCTGTAGTTAAAATTTTTGTAAGATACGAAAAAGCCACATCCCTAAAGATATGGCTTTTTCAAATTGGTAGCGGAGACTGGATTTGAACCAGTGACCTTCGGGTTATGAGCCCGACGAGCTACCAGGCTGCTCTACTCCGCGTCATCTGTTGTTTTTCTCAACTCATCTAATATAACATCACTAACTGATAAATAGCAACCCTCGATCGCTATCAATTTAAAATAGCCAAACTACCGCGACAGATTGAGGATGCACAAACTCTCAAAAAATCTTAAAATCTGTAGAGGTACCTAAAAAAGCGATTTAGAGATATGCGGGTTGCAATTGTTGGCGCGGGATTGGCAGGCATGACTACAGCCATCGATTTAGTCGATGCTGGGCATGAGGTAGAGATCTTTGAATCGCGCCCCTTTGTCGGCGGTAAGGTCGGTAGCTGGGTCGATCCAGACGGCAATCACATCGAAATGGGATTGCATGTCTTTTTCAATAACTACGCCAATCTCTTTGCCCTAATGCAGCGCATTGGTGCCGTAGATATCTTTTTACCCAAGGAGCATGTCCATAATTTTGTCAATGCTGGCGGTGATATTGGCAAGTTAGACTTTAGATTTTTTCTCGGCGCACCTTTTCATGGCTTGAAGGCATTTTTCACCACCCAACAACTAACGATCGTTGATAAACTCCGAAACGCACTGGCACTGGGGACTAGTCCGATTGTCCCAGGCTTGGTCAGCTATGAGATAGCGATGAAGATGATTCGGGATCTTGATCGAATTAGTTTTGCTGATTGGTTTCGATCGCACGGTGGTAATAATCATAGCTTGCGGCGGATGTGGGATCCGATCGCTCTAGCACTAGGCTTTATCGATACCGAAAATATCTCAGCGCGGTGTATGCTGACGATTTTTATGATGTTTGCGTCGAAAACCGAAGCATCCAAACTCAATATGTTGATTGGTTCACCTGCTGAATATCTGCACAAACCGATCGTGGCATACTTAGAATCCAAAGGTGCCAAAATCCATACCCGTCGCCAACTCCGCGAAATCAAGTATGCAGGCGAAGGTGATAATCTGCACATCACCGGATTTGAGATCGCCAATGGTGATACCGTTGAAACTATTACCGCCGATGCCTACGTCTGCGCTTGCGATGTACCAGGAATTCAGCGGATTGTCCCAGCCGATTGGCGGAGCCTGAGCTTTTTTGATAATATCTTCAAACTCACAGCCGTCCCCGTCGCGACTGTCCAGCTTCGGTTCGATGGTTGGGTGACTGAGCTAAAAGATAGTGCCGAGCGGAATCAACTAGATCATGCTGCTGGCATGGATAACCTCCTGTACAGTGCCGATGCTGACTTCTCTTGCTTTGCCGATCTTGCTCTGACTAGCCCCGCAGATTTCTACAAAGAAGGTCAAGGTTCACTGCTACAAGTAGTTCTGACCCCTGGCGAGAAGTTCATTCCGATGAAAAATGAGGATATCGTCGCCCACGTAATCGAACAAGTCCATACTTTATTCCCTTCCAGCAGCGAATTAAACGTCACCTGGTCAAGCGTTGTCAAACTCGCTCAGTCACTCTATCGCGAACAACCAGGTATGGATCCCTTCCGCCCGACTCAAGCGACACCCGTTGACAACTTCTTCCTCGCAGGTAGTTACACCGCGCAGGATTATATTGATAGTATGGAAGGAGCGGTGATTTCTGGTAAGCAAGCCGCCGAAGCAATTCTCGTTAGCGCAGATAAGTTAAATCCAGCAGCTCAGTTAGCGAGTGTTTAGGAACTAGAACTTATCTGGAATCTAGATGGTGGGCACCATCCACCATCCACCATCCACCATCCACCATCCACCATCCACCAAATTATGTCCGAATGGTTAGAACATAGCGTTCAAATTGAAGTTGCTGCACCGATCGATCTGGTGTGGAGCTTATGGCAAAATCTAGAACTGATGCCGCGTTACTTTAAGTGGATCGAATCAGTTGATATCCTCGAAGAAACACCCGAACTCTCACGGTGGAAGCTCGCAGTGAAGGCGTTCGAGTTTACTTGGTTGGCGCGGAGCTTGCAGGAGATACCCAATCAACTGATTCAGTGGGAGTCGGTAGATGGATTGCCCAATCGAGGGGGAATTAGATTTTATGATCGCAAGGAAAGTACTATTGTCAAATTAACGGTGGCTTATGCAGTGCCAGGGTTTTTGGCAGTACTAATGAACAATGACTTTGTGCGAAATGCAGTAGAATCAACACTTCAGGCTGACATGGAGACATTTAGGGAATATGCGATGAATGAACTGAGAGCAAATAGGAATGCCCCTGAGGTGCTATAGTCACTACTTACCGCTCGTTAGTTGCAAATGTGCCGTTTACTCGCTTATCAGGGCATCCCCCAATCACTCGATCGATTAATTGCTCAACCAGAACATTCATTAGTCGTCCAGAGCTATCAGCCCCGTGAAATGACCGCAGGGATTATCAATGCCGATGGTTTTGGGTTGGGTTGGTATCACCCGCACCAACAAACAGATCCGTTTATTTACAAACATACTCAACCAATCTGGACGGATATCAATCTACCCTATCTGAGCCGATATGTAGAAACTGGTTGTATGTTGAGCTATGTTCGCAGTGCAACTCCTGGGCAATGTATCAGCTTAAATAATTGCCAACCGTTTCGGGATGGTAAATTATTATTTATTCACAATGGATTTATTGATAAATTCCGCAGTGGTTTGTACAAGCAAATTCGGGATAAATTACATCACCATATTTATCAATCGATCGATGGTACCACTGATTCAGAACATATCTTCGCGCTGTTTTCCAATGAACTCCATACCCAGCCTGAACTACCGTTAGCAACCGCACTTCAGCGGACTTTACACATATTACGGGACTTAGTAGATCGGGAGGATACGACGATTTCCGCAAATATTGTGATTAGTGATGGTGAGCAGTTGATTGCTTCGCGCTTCGCCCACCGAGCGACGGTACCGACTTTATATTGGATTAAAAATAGTGTTGATTATCCAGACTCAGTAATTCTAGCGTCTGAGCCAATATTTGCAGGCAATTGGCAGACTTGTCCGATGCAGAGTATCATTAGCGTCAGTAAAGACTTGGATGTCCAAATTAAACCAATCTAGATCAATAATTGATAATTGATAATGAAATTATATAGGAATGGGAGCATTCCACTTTTTTAGCGTAGGCTAACCGCGCTCCTCTCAGAGAGAGAGTTTAGCGTACCAAGCAGCGAGACAAGACAGGTCGGGGTCTAAATCCTCATCGGAATAACCTAGCTATCAATTATCAATTATCAATTATCAATTATCAACTAACGAATTACTTGCAGGTAGTGCTGCCACCATTGACACAGAAGGCGAATGCTAAGAATTTTTCTTTTTGAGGAGCAGCAGCTTTTACTACTTCAGAGTATTTAAAGAATAGTGCTGATGCGGCTTGCTTTTCT
>JAJAYU010000295.1 GCA_026786125.1 Chamaesiphon sp. | reverse complement strand
GAGATTTTTTGGTTGACAGCCGATCGTGTTTTGGTGATCATGCAGCATCAACATACCCTGAGAGTTATGACGCATCGCAGTTTACAGGGTCTAGAGCAGCTTTTTAAAGAGATTGAGCCACAACTAGTCATCGTCCAAGGTGACACTACTACCGCCTTTGCAGCAGCCTTAGCAGCATTTTACCAACAAATTCCGATCGGGCATGTTGAAGCTGGATTACGCACCGACAATTTATTCAATCCCTACCCAGAGGAAGCCAACCGGAGATTGATTTCCCAAATCGCTCAGTTACATTTTGCCCCAACTAGTCTCGCTGTCGAAAATCTCCAGAAATCTGGGGTAACAGGCAAAATCTACGAGACGGGAAATACCGTCATTGACGCACTCCTAACTGTCGCTAAATCTCAGCCTACTTGTGATATTCCAGGATTGGACTGGAGTAAATATCGGACTATTCTCGCTACCGTTCACCGCCGCGAAAACTGGGGCGAACCATTGCAGAGCATTGCGGCTGGAATGCTCCAAATCTTGGAGCAGTTTCCCGACACGGCACTTTTACTACCCCTACATCGGAATCCGACGGTGCGAGAGCCACTGACGCAAATTTTGGGCAGCCATCCCCGCGTATTTTTAACCGAGCCGCTGGACTATAGCCAACTCGTCGGTGCGATTCAGCGGAGTTATTTGCTACTTTCTGATTCTGGTGGGTTGCAGGAAGAAGCTCCCAGCTTAGGTAAACCTGTGTTGGTATTGCGAGATACTACCGAGCGTCCTGAAGCCGTCACTGGTGGTACGGCAAAATTAGTCGGTACAGATGCTGCTACTATCTTCGCAGCCGCCAGTGAATTACTCAGCGATACGGGAGCTTATCAAACGATGGCGACGGCGATTAATCCATTCGGGGATGGAAGTGCTTCAACCCAGATTTTAACTGCGGTAGAGCAGTTTTTTGGAGTGTAAAATTTGATCGCTTAATTTTATTAGTACAGATCAATGCTATTTCTGATCTTTGTTTGTTGTTTGGCTATTTATGTTGCCTGTAATCTGGGAGCCAATGATGTTGCCAACTCGATGGGCACCTCGGTTGGCTCGAAAGCAGTTACCCTCACCCAAGCGATTGTGATTGCTGGAGGATTGGAATTTGCAGGTGCGGTGTTGTTTGGGCGAAAAGTATCTTCGACATTGGCAATCAGTATTGCCAATCCTGATTTATTTGTGAGTCAGCCCCAAACACTGCTACTAGGGATGATTGCGGTGTTAATTAGCTGTGGATTGTGGCTGCAAATTGCTACTGCCAACCAATTACCTGTATCATCATCTCATGCTGTTGTCGGGGGAATCGCTGGATTTAGTTGGGTAGCAGCGGGTATCCAGGCGGTAAAATGGTCGGCACTAGGGACAATTTCGATCGCGTGGGTGGTTACACCTGTGGTAAGTGGGTTGGTAGCTGCTGGTTTTTACTTGTTAATTAAACACTGGATTGTGGAGCAGCCACAGCCGTTGCTGCAACTAGATCAATGGATGCCGTGGTTGTCACTAATCCTGGTAAGTGTGTTTGGAGTGATTGTTTTACCAACTGTGGTGGAAACATTACCCTCAGAATTTTTGCCTGGGGTGCCCCGCCATGATTTTGCGCTGGGATTGGGCGGACTTGCCGCACTGCTAATTACATTGGTGGGCTGGAAAAGACTAGGGCGAGAAACTCTCCCCATTGAGTCTATCGCCAGTGTAGCGGTTAACAACCTTGTCGAGAGTCAATTAGCAAAATTTCAATTGTTGAGTGCTTGTTGCGTGGCATTTGCTCATGGCTCTAATGATGTGGGTAATGCTATTGCGCCATTAGCGACAATTCTCTATATCCACAGCACTGGAGCTGTGCCCCAATCTAGCCTGGAAATTCCGTTCTGGGTGCTAGTTCTCGGTGGTGTCGGCATTGTGACTGGACTAGCAATTTGGGGCAAACAAGTAATCGAGACGATTGGTGAAGGGATCATCAAACTGGAACCTAGTAGTGGTTTCGCCGCCGAATTAGCCACTGCTGGGACGATTTTAATTGCTTCGAGCTATGGATTGCCTGTCTCCACTTCTCACGCCTTAGTCGGGGCAGTAGTTGGGGTTGGTGCTGTCAAAAATTGGCGATCGGTTAACCTAACTACGGTAAGATCGATCGGTATGGCGTGGATTATCACCATTCCGATCGCTACTGTGCTTAGTGCTGGCATATTTTCGGTGCTACGTTACTTTTTTGACTAATCAATTCTATTTTTAGTGCAATTAAGCAAGTTTACTTATTTTCTGCCAAACTGGTGGAATCGAGTATCCAAGTTGCATTCAAGACAATAATATGGGTAGAGATTTACCCGTGACAATACTTGGTCTAATATGCCCACACGATGAGTCCGCCGAACATTACCCGTTCCACATTTTGGACAGTTATGAATGGCTTGCGAGTTACTACCTGCATTCATGATTGTAGTGCCTATTTCTATAGAACTTTGATATCTTTATAATACCCACAAAACTAGGCTTCGTAACGCAGCACATCCGCTATTTGACTGAAATTAATTATTTCTTTGTAAACTAGCTCAGGTG
>JAJAYU010000294.1 GCA_026786125.1 Chamaesiphon sp. | reverse complement strand
CTCTTTGGTCATGGAGGTCACCTCCATGTCTGTCACGTCACTTGAATAACCCATCTTCCCCTTTCCCCTGCTTTAATCCTACTCCTCCTGCTGATTCTAATCGATTGCTAAAAAGATCTCAAATGGGTTCTATAAAAGTAGTAGTCTTAATAGTTTGATCGCATATAAATTGAGTTACTCCCTTCTCACCCAAGAAATAGACAGTATTGATTCACTATCCACCATCCACACTTCTCCTTGCGGAGAGGCTACGCCAACGGCTACGCTCAGTGCAAGCCATCCACCATTCACCTCTACACTAGATGTCTAATTTTTCACTGGGAAGGGAGTAAATAATGCAACGCGGCACATCAGAAATATTTCAGATCGTTCGAGTGATTTTAGCCAGAAACTTAGAAATCGATCCAGAATTGATCGAACTAGACTTTCAATTCAATCATTTTATCGATCAATTGGCAGCTCATCGCCAACAACAAGCTGGTTCTAAAGATTTACTTAGTTATCTCGAAGCCGCGAATATTTATATCGATTTATCTGAAGCCTTTGAATTACAATTTTTGGCAGACTTTACAGGCAAGGCTTGTATCACTGTTGCCGATTTGATCTTAATCATTAAATCAAAATTAGAATTGGGTTTGGCTGGGAACTAGAATCATCGAAAAATAAGGAACATCGTGGGGATTGACAGATTCGATCGGGATAATTTTTTGATCGATCGCTGTTGCCCGTTCGATATACTTAGCACGGGATAATAAATCTAGATCCCCAAGAATCTGACGTACTTTCTCAAAATGGCGACGGAGTTTGATAATCCCGACGGCATCAGCATTAATTAACTGCGCTTTCAGTCGCTCAGTGGGTAGGGTTGCCGACAAGATGCTAAAAATATCATTTTGATAACATAATGGGGTGCCAATTGCCGCTGCTGCTGCCATCGGCGAACAAACTCCAGGCACGATTTCCGTCTCAAATCGATCGGCTAATCGGGTAAATAAGTACATGAACGAACCGTAAAATAACGGATCGCCACAACACAATACCACCACATCTCGACCCGCAGCTAAGTGCGCCACAATTGGTCTAATTGCATCTGAGTACAACTGATTAGCCGCTTCAGGATCGAGGGCACGGGGAAAGTGAAAACAGACCTCAATTTGATTGCCAGTCAGATAGGGTGCCACAATCGATCGAGCAATACTATCTCGATCGTTTGCCGACTGATAGGCAACTACTGGAGCTGACTGTAATAGCCGAAATGCCTTGAGCGTCAATAACTCAGGATCGCCAGGGCCAACCCCAATGCCATATAATTTTCCAATCCGAATTGCAACCACAATCTTACAGTCCTTCCTCACTTAAATTTAGATTAAACCAGGGAACAGGGGATAGGGAATAGAAAATAATTTACGAAACAGAACTCACCTAAATGCTTACTATCTGACTGGTATTCTCATACCCCCTATTCTCTGTACCCTATCCCCTATCCCCTAATTCACTCCTGCTCCATCGCCAAGGCATTCACCGCCGCTGCTGCCATTGCACTACCGCCGCGCCGTCCGTGAATCGTCAGGAACGGGATACCCCGACTATCTGCCGCCAGAGCAGCTTTTGATTCCAAGGCACCGACAAATCCGACCGGAAAACCAAGAATCAAAGCGGGTTTTGGTGCGCCCTCGTCGAGCATTTCTAATAGTCTAAATAGAGCTGTTGGTGCATTGCCGATCGCAATTACAGCTCCAGCGAGATCTGGTCGCCACAGTTCTAACGCCGCAGCCGATCGATTATTCTCTAATTGGGCGGCTAATTCGGGTACTTGGGGATCTGGGAGGGTACAGATGACTTGGTTATTGACAGGTAAACGTTTGCGGGTTACGCCATTGGCGACCATCTGAGCATCGCAGAGAATTGGTGCGCCAGCGGCTAATGCTTGCCAACCAACCCGTACAGCGTCGATCGAATAGTCCAGATCGTTGACGATATCAATCATCCCCGAAGCATGAATTAATCTAACTGCAACTGAATTAAAATCAGCAGGTAATCGATCTAAATTTGCTTCCGATCGAATCATCGCAAATGATTGGCGGTAAATTTCCGCTCCATCGCGGATGTAATGTAATGGTGCTGAAATAGTGCTTTTAGAGGACATTAAGTATTTGGTGCAGTTGGGCTAGAGATTGACGAGCGATAAATGCCTGAAAAGATGCTTGGGGATGGAGTCGCTGATCGTGATAGGCATCAATCAAACGCCTGATCGTGATCGGCACTAGAGCTGGTGGATAAAGATCGCTCAAATCTCTGCCAAACTCGGCTCCAGTCCCCGCGATTTCCAGTCGATATGAGTTTGTACCCTCTATACCCCAGAGGGTGATATCAGCCTGTTCGTGTTGGGCACAGGATTTGTCACAACCGCTGAAATGAATATTCAATGGTCGATCGAGGTTAAAGTTTGCGGCTAAATAATTGGACAGATCGATCGCATCCCGCTGAGTATCAGTGGCTCCAAATTGGCAACCAGTCGATCCGGCACAGGCTCTCAACAAGCTAGTTGGATGATTGGCAGTGTGAATTAGCCCTAGATCGGTAATCAATCCTTGCACTTGTCCGACATCATCCCTAGGGATATCTGGCAAAATGATATTTTGCCAAGGTGTGAGGCGAATATTACCACTCCCATATCGATCGGCAATTTCACCGAAGCCTTTTATCTGCGCTCTATTCCATCGTCCCAATGGTAATACTATGCCCAGATAATATTGATCGGTTCGACGTTGTTGATGTGTCCCCAAATTATCGGTGCTGTCTGCCCTAGCTAGATTATTTTCTAAACCGAGGTTTTTAAAAAGAAAACGCCTAGAACCCTTGAACTCTCGTTGAACAATCTCACTAAAACCCGCCAAACCCCAATGAGCGATCACATCTCTTAATCGTGGTTTTCGTCGAGTATCCCCACCAAATAGTTCAATTCCCTGCCGATAAGTTTCGGCAATCGCTCCTAGCATCGGGATACATTCATCTAGCCCCAATCGTACATTTACAGGTACAGGTGCAGATCCGCGCGCTCCTATCCCTAAATACAGCTCAAATGCGCGATCGCTCATAGCTAGTAGCGTAATATCATTAGGT
>JAJAYU010000293.1 GCA_026786125.1 Chamaesiphon sp. | reverse complement strand
GCTGACAAAACTCACCTAGATTTATACGTCGAAAAAAGCGATAATCACGAACCCATTCCCATTGCGAAAGTTGTCGCTCAAGTTCAAACACCTGACGGAAAACAGCAAAGTTTGGATCTGAAATATGATGCGGAGGGTAAGCATTTTGCAGCAATTTTGCCAGGTAAAACAGCCGGACAATATCAAGTCAAGGTTACTGCCGATATTAGTGGTAAAAAAGTCGATGGACGGTTTACATTCGATCGCTAACTAGAGTGTGGATTTTAGCAATCTTATTTTAATTCAAGCGAATTAATCATTGTCATCGCAGTTTCTAGAAACTGATAATATCGATCGGGTGCAGCTTTGTAGGTGATTATATAAGCATTTCCTCGATCGATTGTCCACACTTCCAGATTCTTAATTGGTAGTGCTTTTTCGTCTTTGCCAGTAAAGACAACTAATTTAGCTGGCTTGTTAGCTAAATTAATCGAACTAGATTCAATAATTTTGGCATCCAGATAATACTTTTTAATTTCAGCGATTGCGACTTGAGTATAATTTGACAGTGTAATTCGAGGATTAGTCAATTTTTCGACCCGAATTGAGATATTCTCTTGATATTTATCAACTGAATTTTGGTTGGGACTAGTGAAGATCACATGCTCACCTGTCGTAACGTTGAACAGATCATCTTTTTGCCAATTCTTGGCATATTTAATCTTGAGGTTATTATCTGTATATATCTGCCATTGAGGATCGAAATCGACAATTGGTGCAATTACTTTACTTGTAGCTATAGTTGGTATCAATAATTGTGATCGATCATTAGTTATTGATAATAATTTGACGATACCAGTTCCTAATAATAATGTAAAGATCGCTCCTAAAAGGATTAAATCCTGTGGGGGCTGTCCGACTCGATAAGCGATCAAGGATTGATCTTCAAATATAGCTTGAATTAATCCTAGACTAGATTCACTATTATTTATTAATTGAATTTCTTTAACAACATACAATGGTGACTTAATCCGATCAATATCTTGAGCTAAATAAGTAATCACCGATCTACCTAGTCCTAGAACTTTGATTATTTGATAATGAAGATGGAGGATATAATTAGACATTTAGCTTTACTGGAGAACGCGTGAGGTTAAGCTTTTCTAAGCTAGATGTTTGACTGTAGTTATCTTTGAACCATAGCATTTTAGATTGATAAATCCAACACCTAAAGATATAGTTACGAGAGTTGATGTTCAAATAGATCAAATCTCTGCACAAAAGATCGTCAGAGTTGGTAGACTAGATTTAGGGATTTTAGAATTCTACAGTAGACATCGCTATCGGGTAGGATCGATAAACCTCAAGTTATGCTTTAGTCTACACAGTCAATGTCCTACCAGGAATGAGTGGTGGTTCAGTCCTTGACAATCGTGGCAATTTAATCGTCATCAACTGTCGCACCACGATCGATCTACGGACTGGAACTGTCAATTCTGTACTTGGAATTGATATCAATCGTTATGTTCGTGTTAGGGACGATTTACCTAGTGGATCGTGAATTGTGAATGGTGAATAGATGAATTCAGATAATCCGACCAAGCAAATTTCGTTTAATTTAGTTGCAATTTGTGTATTTGCGATGACTATTTCTAGTTTAGTCACACCATTACTAAACATTTCTTCAACAGTACCAATTTTAATTATCTTTGCGATCGTTGTAATCACGACGATCGATGGTTTCTTGCTTCAAAGTGCAGCCGCAACGATTTTATTGGATACGATCGCTAGTACCAATTCAGCCTACCGTCAGCGCATTATCGAGCATGAAGCTGGACATTTTCTAGTTGCATATTTGCTAGATGTTCCGATTACTGGATATACACTTACTGCTTGGGAATCCTTCAAGCAAGGGCAGTCGGCACAGGGTGGTGTGATGTTTGCTCCACCACCAGCTTCAGGTATTTCTAGCCAACTGCTTCAACAATATTGTACTGTCTGGATGGCTGGAATTGCGGCAGAAAAATCGATTTATGCTGGGGAGATTTCTAGAAGTGAAGGCAGATCTGAAGGTGGCAGCGAAGATCTGCGAAAATTCCGAGGTGTATTATTTCTGGCAGGGAAGCAACAGCAGCAAATAGTTCAACAAGAAAATCTCGCTATCCTACAAGCCAAAGTGCTAATTAAAGATCATTGGGCAGCTTATCAAGCATTAGTAACAGCTATGACTAATCGAGCTTCTGTTGCTGATTGTTGTCAAGCAATTGATTTAAATACTCAAGTTATCGAAGTTATTTCAATACGGTTCGGTTAGTCAGTTAGTCTGCCGTAGAATATTTGATCGATCGATGTTAGGAACTATTTCGCTATCCACCATATTTACAGCAATTAATTCCGCTGGTTAATGAGTCAGATTTTGCCGAAGTTGTCAAAGCGATCGCAATTCCCCAGCCCAACCCCTAATTTGGCACATTTTTATATTAAGATGTAGAGTGCTATTGGCGTACCCTTGAGGGGGTTCGATCGCTGAACTTTAACTATCGTTATTCAACTAAACACGGAACATATATGAGCGCAGATGTATTGGCTAAGGTACAAGCCGTAATTGCAGATAAATTGGAAGTAGATGCTAGCAAAATCACTCCTGAAGCCAACTTCACCGACGATTTGGGAGCTGACTCTCTAGATGTAGTCGAACTCGTCATGGCACTAGAAGAAGAGTTCGATGTCGAGATTCCTGACGAAGAAGCTGAAAAACTTCAAACCGTTCAATCCGTAGTTGACTATATCAACGCCAAAGCAGCCTAGTACCGCCGTCGCGGAAATTATGAATTGCGGTGTAACGATGCGGAGAGTTCCTCCGCACAGCACCTCAGCAGCTTTTGCACCTCCACATCTCATCTCTATATTCATCATGTCAAATTCCGATCAAAGCTATCGCAAACGTGTTGTTATTACTGGTTTAGGCGCGATCACGCCGATAGGAAATACCTTGGCTGAGTATTGGGAAGGCTTGGTGACTGGACGGAATGGGATTGGCCCGATTACCCACTTTGACCCATCAAAACACGACTGTCGGATTGCCGGAGAACTCAAAAATTTTGACCCGCTCCTGTATCTCGAAAAGAAAGCCGCTAAACGGATGGATCGGTTTGCTCAATTGGCAGTATGTGCCACCAAGCAAGCCATTGCTGACTCTGGTTTGACGATCAATAGTACTAATGCCAATCGAGTCGGCGTTACCATTGGTACTGGTATCGGTGGACTCAAAGTCCTCGAAGATCAACAAGAAATTTACCTCACCAAAGGGCCAAGTCGCTGTAGTCCATTCATGATTCCGATGATGATCGCGAATATGGCAGCCGGACTGGTGGCGATTGAAGTCGGTGCCAAAGGCCCCAACTGCTGTACCGTCACAGCCTGTGCCGCAGGTGCAAACGCGATCGGCGAAGCATTTAGACTAATTCAGGGTGACTACGCCACAGCGATGATTTGCGGCGGTACTGAAGCGGCGATTACCCCCCTGGGCATCGCTGGATTTGCCGCTTGTAAAGCAGTCTCCACTCGCAATGATGATCCGCTCCATGCTTGTCGCCCTTTTGATACCGGACGGGATGGCTTTGTCATGGGCGAAGGTGCTGGCATCCTGGTCCTCGAAGAACTCGAACACGCGATTGAGCGCGGCGCAAAAATCTACGCCGAAATCGTCGGCTATGGGATGACCTGCGATGCGTATCACATGACTGGACAGACTCCTGGCGGTGTCGATGCCGCCCGCGCCATGTCCCTCTGCCTCAAAGATGCGGGACTGGCACCCGAATCTGTCAGCTATATCAACGCCCACGGTACCAGCACCCCAATCAACGATCCAACTGAAACAGCCGCAATCAAAACAGCCCTGGGCGACCATGCCTATAAAATCGCCGTCAGCTCAACCAAATCGATGACTGGACACTTACTCGGTGGCGCAGGCGGTATCGAAGGAGTAGCTTCTGTCCTTGCCATCCATCACGGCATTATTCCCCCCACCATCAATCTAGAGAATCACGAAGCAGGTTGCGATCTTGATTACGTTCCCCACGTTAGTCGCGCCGCCACAGTTGATGTTGTGCTCTCCAATTCCTTTGGCTTCGGCGGACATAATGTGACCTTGGCATTCAAAAAATATCTGTAGAGCATAGGTGAAGAAATCTAGCTGTGACTACTCCCACCACCAAACGCTAAAAACGTTCTGGTGGGCGTACCCCGCAGTTGGGATAGAAATAAATTCAACGCAACTGCCTAGACATCGCCACACCTCAAAATTGTTTGGCGCAAGATTAATTCTCAAATGGCGATACACCATCGATCACTTCATGCCACGGTAAACCCATCGAGCCGAGTAATTCCATAAATGGATCTGGATCGCACTTCTCCACATTAAAGACCCCAGGCTTCTTCCACAGATCATTAACGATCATCAACGCGCCAATGACAGCCGGAACACCCGTTGTATAGGAAATTCCTTGCGCTCCAACCTCTTCATAAGCCGCCGCATGTTGACAGTTATTATAGACATAATATTTCTTGGCTACACCATCTTTGATGCCAGTAATATGACAACCGATCGAAGTTTGTCCAGTGTAATTAGTCGCTAGGGATGCAGGTTCAGGGAGGAGAGCTTTAAGGAATTGTAAGGGGACAATTTGTTGACCTTGATATTCGATCGGATCGATCCGCGTCATACCGATGTTCTCCAATACTCGCAAGTGAGTAATATAGTTCTCGGAGAATGTCATCCAGAACCGCGCCCGTTTGAGGGTGGGGATGTTTTTAACGAGGGATTCTAGTTCCTCATGGTAGAGCAAATAGGACTCGCGATCGCCAATTTCGGGATAGGGAATCGGACGATGAATCGATAGTGCTGGCACTTCTACCCATTCGCCATTTTCAAAATAGCGGCCGACTTGGGTGATTTCGCGAATATTAATTTCGGGATTAAAATTGGTGGCAAAGGATTTGCCATGATTGCCATCGTTGCAATCAATAATGTCGAGATAATGGATCTCGTCAAAGTAATGTTTGAGGGCATAGGCACTAAAGACTCCCGTTACGCCAGGATCGAAGCCACAACCGAGGATTGCAGTCAATCCGGCCGCTTTGAATCGCTCTTGGTATGCCCATTGCCAGCTATACTCAAATTTAGCAACATCGATCGGCTCATAATTAGCAGTGTCAAGATAGTGAATTCCTGTTTCCAGACACGCATCCATCAGTACCAAATCTTGATAGGGAAGGGCAACGTTGATTAGGAGATCGGGTTTAAATTCTTTAATCAGCTTAACTGTATTGGCCACTGTATCCGCATCCAGGGCGGCGGTTGTGACTTTGGGCGAATTAATCCGCGCCGCAATTTTGTCGCATTTATCGACGCTCCGACTTGCTAGCAGAATAGCTGTAAACTCAGCTCGTGCAGCGCATTTATGCGCGACCACATTTCCGACTCCACCTGCACCCACAATCATTACCCGTGCCATATTGTCTCCTTAGTATTAAGAACCCCAAATTTACTATACCCTGTCAGCTAGATAGGCTAACAACCAACTCACCGCCGTTGCCCGTCTCGTTTGACGTGGCCCAAATTCACCCAGTTTATAGCCCTTGAACCCCAGTTGCTCTTTGAGTAGTTGCTTATGCTGAGGAGGAATCGATCGAGTCAACTTGACCGTAGCTGGACGACTAGCGATAAAATCTGGTGGTGTTGGATAGACTGACAACCACTCTGGAGCGACTTGACTAAGATCCCAGCTTTGCGCCACTTGATCGTACTGATAGCCCAGATAGTGCCACAAGATCTGATTTACTTGAGTATCAGTAATTGATTCATTGATAATTGTCCACAGTGTATCTTCGTTCAGCGGTGGGAGTTCTAACCACTCTAAACTTGAGTAGTCGATCGCTAAATCACTATTATCCATGTAAATTATGAATTATATCTTGAATCAGAAACAAGTTAAACTCTTTTTTGGTTGCTAACTGTTGATATCTGGATTGAATTGGCTGCCAACTATTCCAACTCAGATAATTGCTCCGATCGATCCGCTCGTAAAGTGTTGGTAGTTTGGTTAGTGCCCGTTTGCCCACGACTTTACGCACAAACTTATCCAATACTAGATTATCTTGAATATTTCCAAATAGTTGATGGATGTGCTTGAGATCTTTGAGGTATTCTTGATAGCGAGATGGGTATCGATCGACAAAAATATCCATCAAGTAACGGGTCGCTTTTACTTGCTTCCGAAAATTGTGAAAGACTTCGCCATGAACAAGTAGTAGCTGAGAAACTGCTAATTCTGGCTCGATTCCTGAATCCACATCCAGATCGATCCACAAGCTAGCATCGATCAAAAGCTTGCCGATGGCTGGTAATAGCAATTCGGGTAAGATCG
>JAJAYU010000292.1 GCA_026786125.1 Chamaesiphon sp. | reverse complement strand
ATTCTACACTAGAGATGTTGGGTTGTCTCCTGAAGGAGAGGCTCCGCCAACATTCTTCAAACCAACCTACAAAATCTATTCCCTATTCCCTATTCCCTATCTCCTATCCCCTCCCCCCATGAATACCCCAAACCAACAACCAAATTCACCCAACAAAGATGCGAATAAGATTGCCAAACGGAAGATCGAGCCTGGAGGATTGCGCGAAGTTGAACAACCGCAGATTGAGACATTTCAAGCCGAGGAATTCGAGCAGTCAGTGGTGTTTCAGCAGTCCAGAAGTTGGTCGCGGGGGATTGTCTGGACAATCCTCGGAATTACGACTGGGCTAGTCGGGTGGGCGTGTATTGCCCCCTTAGAAGAGGCTGTGACAGTCCAGGGCAAACTTGAACCGATCGATAAAGTCAAAGATGTTCAGGTACCATTAGCAGGTGTGGTCAAACAGGCATTTGTTAAAGATGGCGATAAAGTCGTCGCAGGTCAAAAGTTACTGAGCTTAGAGTCTACTGTCTCCGAAGCTACCGTCGGCTCCCTCCAAAAAAATCTGGAATCTCTCACTGCCGAAACTCGCTTTTATCGTAGCTTACTCGATCGAGGTATCGGCACTGTCACCCCTCAGGCACTAGCCCAGCTAAATGTCCGTCCAGAAATCCTCGCCCTCACCACCAGTCGTAGCGCAATTCTCGCCGAGAATCAACTCTACCGCACCGAACTTAACGGTACGACAAATGCAAGCCTAACCCCAGAACAGCAGCAGAGACTCCAATCTAGCCGTGCCGAATTAGCTTCGAGGGTCAGTTCTGGTCGCTTGGAAATCGGTCAGACAGACAACCAAATGCGCGAAAATCGGGGTAAACGAGTCAGCACTAGCGAGCTGCTAACTGATAATCAAGCCGTCATCGCTAACATCGAAGCCAAAGCTACCGCAAAACGATCGCAAATTGCCGCCCAAATCGCCGAAAATCGCACCCGTCACCAATCCTCGCAATCTTTACTAGTCAGTAGTCAAGCGATCCTGACTAGCTTAAAACCTGCAACTGCGGCGGGCGCACTCTCCCGTAACCAAGCAATTAAGCAAGAGCAAGAAGTTATTTCTCGCCAAAGTGAAGTCATGCAACTTGACGATCAATATCGCAAATTAGCTCAAGATGGCGAAGAACTAGTTGCTAATTCGCGGATGGAAATCCAGAATCAACAGCAACAAATCCGCAAATATCAACAGGAAATCGGTCAACTCGATCGAGAGTATAATCGCCTGATTATGGCAGCTAATCAAAGTCGGGAAAAGCTCAAAAATAGTGTAGCTGGATCGAGCAAAGAATTGCTGGCTAAAATAGCTAATAACGATCGTCAAATCGCTGAAATCGACGGGCAACTAAATAAAACGATTGTGGAGATTGATCGCAAAGTTACCGATCTAAATACCCAAATCAGCCAAGCCAAGATGAATCTCAAATATCAAGATATCGTCGCACCTGTCAGCGGTACTATCTTTGAACTCAAAGCTGGTACACCAGGATTTGTCGCTACTTCCAGCGAACCAGTCTTGAAAATTGTGCCTAATGACAACTTAAATGCGAAGGTATTTATTAGTAACAAAGACATCGGTTTTGTGAAGCCTGGGATGACAGTTGATGTACGGATCGACTCTTTCCCCTTCAGTGAATTTGGTGACGTTAAGGGCAAGATTATCTCGATCGGATCTGATGCCTTACCCGCCGATCAAACCCATCAATATGAGCGGTTCCCAGCTATCATTCAGCTCAACACCCAAAATATCACGATCAAAGGTAAACCAGTCACCCTCCAATCAGGGATGTCACTAAGTGCAAACGTCAAACCACGCTATCGAACAGTGATGAGTATCTTTACTGACCTCGTATAAAAGCAAGGCGACTCACTCAAAACCATTCGTTAAATTGAGCATAGATCTTATTTTAGTATAAAAGCACTATTGCTAAGCGTAGATCCAGGGTACCCATTAAGGGCACCCCTACACAATTAACCTGTAGGGGTGCCATTGATGGGTACCCTATAATCTATGCTCTCACTAGTCTTGAAATATTGCTGCAAGAGAAAGAACGGTTATCTCTACATATCGAAACATTTCTCTCATCTAGATACCTGCGTTAAAATTGAAGAAATCCGGTAGCTAGAGACTTTCAACCGTTAAAGTCGTTAAAGTGGAAGGATATACAAGCTTTTATAAGGATGGTTATGATTAACAAACTGCGTTCCCTGATTAAACCGTTAGTGAAGTCCCTTGTAGCCACCGGACTAGTCCTAATGCTCGTCTTTGCTCAAACCGGAGATGCCTTCGCCGCCCGCAGTGGAGGACGGATCGGTGGCGGTTCGTTCCGCGCGCCTAGTCGCAGTATGCCTAGTAGCGGTGGTGGCTACAATCGCGGCTATGGTGGCGGTTATGGCGGTGGTTTCTCACCATTATTCTATCTCCCCTTTCTCGGTGGTGGTGGCGGCGGTTTGTTCTCCCTGCTGATTATGGTGGCAGTTGGTGGCTACTTGCTCCAGACCTTCAAACGGGTAACTGGTGGCGATAGTATGGAAGGTGGGGATGTCTACAATCCGCAAGTTTCGATCGCCGAAATTCAAGTTGGACTATTAGCTAATGGGCGAAGTGTGCAGACTAAATTAGACCAACTGGCGCAGACAATCAATGCTGAGACAGCATCTGGT
>JAJAYU010000291.1 GCA_026786125.1 Chamaesiphon sp. | reverse complement strand
TCGATCGTCATTTCCATCCGAGTCGCAATTTCTTCCTCGGTAGGTTTACGACCCATTTCTTGAGAGAGTAATTTCGTAGTTTTCTTAATCCGAGAAATAGTCTCATATAAGTGGACAGGGAGACGAATTGTCCGTGATTGATCGGCAATTGCACGAGTGATTGCTTGACGAATCCACCAAGTCGCATACGTCGAGAATTTATAACCTTTCTCGTGATCGAATTTCTCCGCAGCACGGATCAAACCCAAGCTTCCTTCCTGAATCAAATCTTGGAAAGAAAGACCACGATTCATGTATTTTTTGGCGATCGAAACTACCAATCGGAGGTTCGATTGTACCATCTTATCTTTGGCCCGACGACCTAAAAATAACCGATGGCGAAACTGATTGAGCGGCATTTCGGCAACTTCTGCCCACTCACGGTCATTAGGTTCGCGATCTAGTTCATTCAGGAGCTTTTCACGCATCCGTTCTAGTTCGAGCAAGTCAGCAATCTTCCGTGCCAATTCGATTTCTTCATCAGCACGGAGCAGGCGAATTCGGCCGATTTCTTGTAAATACAATCGAATCGAATCTTCTGTAAATTGTTTCTTCTTGGTTTGAACGCGACGGCGTGAGGCTTTCACCTTCCCCAGCTTACCATCCTCGTCTTCGACATCAGATTCACCGTCAGATTCAGCCGTAAAATCGTCTGCTTCGACATCATCGTCGAGCATTACTTCGATATCGCTGTCGGCATCTTTGGTCGTTAGGGTTGCGAGCATGTCTTTAGTCTGGGTCATGTGGGAATGCTCTTATCTCCTATAATGTAACAATGAACTAATTTATGCACAAGATTTAAGCAAACAATAAGTTTTGTTGCTTGCATATCTTCAACTATTTTAGTTTGGCTACTAGGTGCTCAAACTAAAACGTTAGTCTCGAACTGATGACCTTTAATAGTCTCTGATCGAAGAGTATCCTCAACAGAGGAAAGCCCTTTTGATTGTAGCTCTTATTAAAATTTCTGCCAGTTTCGATTGTTAATTAAAATATCAATTTGTTTAAACTTTGCTCTCATCAGTAAAGTTACATAGTTGGCACTTTACTCAAACGTTTCCGTCCCAGAGCATATTTAGTTCCTGATTGTAGCGATCGTCAGAAATAATTTCTCACTCTCGATCCACAGTCTAACTGTTTAGTTTCGCTTTGCCCACCCTATTTGTCTTAGTAATCATGGGTTAATTTGCTGAAGTTTTAAGTAATTAGAGGTAGTTAGTACTTTTAGAGGGAGACTGGGGGACTGGGGGACTGGGAGATAATAGAATCACCTAAAGCCTAATCCCTAAAGCCTAAAGCGTAAAGCCTAATCCCTAATCCCTAAAGCCCAACCCCTAAAGCCTAATTCCTAATTCCTAGTGTGATGATGATCATAGCGAATCCGTGAACCAGCCCAGAGCAGCTTTTCACGCAGGGTTTGGTAGTAGGAATGGTTGTCGCGGAGAATGATAAACTTGGCTTGGCAGTTGGCCATTTGGACATCTACACGCTGTCCTGGCCAGATCGAAGTGCCCAGTACGCCGTCATTCCAGAGCTTGGTATTGAGTTCATAATCGCCTAATGGCCAAATACTCACAGTAGAACCTGGCGGAATCACAATTGGGCGGCTAGAAAGGCTCAGAGGACAAATTGGGGCGATCGTAATTGCAGCCATGCCAGAATGGACAATTGGGCCATTTGCGGAGACATTATAACAAGTGGATCCGGTCGGGGTTGAGACGAGTAAGCCATCGCCTTGATATTGATCGACGATTTCCCCATCGATTTCCAGTTCCAGAATTGAGGTGATCATCCGATCGGCAGCAGCGGGCTTAATGCACATATCATTGAGAGCGAGGAATCTCTCACTATCTGGCTCGGAATTGCGGTCATCCCCATCGTAGATATATGCCTGGAGCATCATCCGGCGTTTGATCGCATATAAGTCCTGCAACAATCGCTCCCAGATTAATTTACCATCGATCGGCGTGTCCGTATTGAACAGCTCTAGCGGCTCAGTCAAAAATCCTAAATGTCCACCTGCATTGATAGCCAGAATCGGGATACCATCGGGGGATAGATGACGTGCAGCCGTAAGTGCAGTGCCATCGCCACCCAAAACGATCGCCAGATCGATTTGCTTGCTGGTAGATGCCAGAAAAACGGGATAGGGATTGTCTTTCGCCCCACTCGGTCCCATCATCACGTCACAACCGAGTTGTTCCAGTTGTTTGGCACATTTTTCAGCCAGAGCTTTGCTACCGCGATCTCCGGCTTTGTGAACGATGATGACGTTGTTGAGTTCCACGGAATAGGGGTTAGGGGTTAGGGGTTAGAGGAGGAAGTAAGAGGCACGAGAACGAAGGAATCGGAATACTATCATTCTTAGCCCTATTCCCTATCCCCTATTCCCTAATGTAGAAAGTGACGAACACCAGTAAATACCATCACTATCCCTAACTCATTAGCAGCAGAGATCGAATCATTATCCCGCATACTACCACCAGGTTGGACGATCGCGGTAATTCCGGCGGCGGCTGCTGTTCTCACTGAATCATCGAAGGGGAAGAAACCATCGCTAGCGAGGCTTGCTCCCATAGCTCCAGTGCCAGCTTGTTCGAGGGCAATTTTTGCCGATCCGACACGGTTCATTTGTCCCGCTCCTACGCCAATAGTAGCGCGATTTTTGGTGACGACGATCGCGTTGGATTTGACGTGTTTGCAGACTTTCCAGGCAAATAGCAGTTCTTCGAGTTCTGGTGCGGTTGGTTGTTTGGTGGTGACGACTTGCCAGTTAGCGGTGGTTTCGATTGCTTCATCGGCGGTTTGAACTAAAATCCCTCCAGCGATAATTTTGACATTATCTTGGCTACCTGTGGCTAAGTCTGCCAAGGTTAAAACACGGAGATTTTTCTTGGTGGCGAAGATAGCAGCAGCTTCGGGGGTACATTCAGGGGCGACGATACATTCAAGGAACGTTTGGCTCATCGATAAGGCAGTATCGGCATCGAGGGGACGATTGACGGCAACAATTCCGCCAAAGGCTGAGGTAGAATCAGCATCATAAGCTCTGTCGTATGCTTCGACTAAAGTATTGCCGATGGCTGTTCCACAGGGATTATTATGTTTAATAATCGTCGCTGCTGGAGTATCGCCAAATTCGCTAATAATTCGCCGCGCAGCTTCTAAATCAACCAGATTGTTGTAGCTAAGTTCTTTGCCCTGCAATATTTTAGCATTCGTCCAACCCGTGGGCATCGCGCCCGTTTGATACCAAGCTGCTGGCTGATGGGGATTTTCACCGTAGCGGAGTGATTGTAATGGTTGAGCCGAAATTTGATAAGTGGTACTTTCACTAGCTTGGGCTGCTAGATAACCAGAAATTGCAGTATCGTAAGCGGCGGTATGCTGAAATGTTTCTAATGCTCTAGCTTGGCGGAATTCGATCGAGGCTTGACCGTTATTTTTGGTAATTTCTGCGAGATAATCAGCGTATCGATCAGGATTGGATAGTACTGTCAGATGGGCGAAATTTTTGGCTGAGGCGCGAAGCATGGCAGGGCCACCGATATCGATTTGTTCGATCGCGTCTGCTAAACTAACTCCAGGCTTGCTAATCGTGGCGGCAAAGGGATATAAATTAACCACAACTAGATCGATCGGTCTAATTTGATGCTGTTCTAAATCTGCTAAATGTTCGGGTAAATCTCTACGAGCAAGAATCCCGCCGTGAATTTTCGGGTGCAAAGTTTTGACCCGTCCGCCCAAAATTTCCGGTGCGCCAGTATAGTCAGCCACCTTCATCACTGGAATTCCTGCCGCCTTCAATGCTTGGGCAGTACCCCCACTACTGACAATCTCAAAGTCAAATTTTTCCACTAATTGACGAGCAAATTCAATTAATCCAGTTTTGTCAGATACACTCAGGAGTGCTAAACAAGTCATATATTAGTGCTGTGTGAGGAATGGCTAGTGGCTAGTATATCGGTTTTCAGGCGATCGAAGTCAAAGACCTGCCTTCTGTGATCGTGATTTGCGAATATACTAGAGAGTATCGAGACTTAGCTACCGCCACAATCTAGCCTCGCGCCACCGCCTGATAAGTTTAAAGCTATGACCACCTCTGCTACGACTACCGCACTACTACAAGAGATTTTTCCATTCCCACTCGACAAATTTCAGCTTCAGGCGGTAGACTCGCTCAATTTAGGCAGATCGGTTGTAGTTTGCGCTCCTACTGGTTCGGGAAAAACTTTGATTGGTGAATATGCCATTCATCGCGCCATTCGTCAGGGGCGCAGAGTATTCTATACCACCCCACTCAAAGCTTTATCCAATCAAAAATTTCGCGACTTCAAAGCAGAATTTGGGGAAGAGAATGTGGGCTTGCTCACGGGTGATATCTCGATCAATCGCGATGCGTTAGTCGTCGTCATGACCACCGAAATCTTTCGGAATATGCTCTACGGTACCCGCATCGGCGAAGTCGGTACCTCGATGATGGGTGTCGAAGCGGTGGTACTCGATGAGTGCCACTATATGAATGACAAGCAGCGCGGCACAGTTTGGGAAGAATCAATCATTTACTGTCCGCCCCACATTCAACTGGTGGGACTGTCCGCCACCGTCGCCAATAGCAAGCAACTCACTGATTGGATTAGTCTCGTGCATGGTCCCACGGATCTGATCTATTCTGATTATCGCCCCGTGCCGTTGGAATTTCACTTCGTCAATCCCAAAGGTATTCTGCCATTACTAGATCCAAATACCGCCAAACTCAATCCCAAACTCAAATCTCATCGACCCCCAGGTAGCCGCAAACAGGAAGATATCCCCAGTATCGGTTTCGTGGTGAGCAAACTTGCCGAACGGGAAATGTTACCCGCGATTTACTTTATCTTCAGTCGGCGCGGTTGTGACAAAGCCGTCGCAGATATGGCTACCCTGCGACTAGTTAATGAAGACGAATCGGCGAGATTGAAAGTCCGCATCGATGAATTTCTCGCCAAAAATCCTGAAGCTGCGCGGGCTGGACAAGTAGAACCCCTGAATAAAGGCATTGCCGCTCACCATGCGGGAATTTTACCTGCTTGGAAAGTGCTAGTCGAAGAATTGTTTACCCAAGGTTTGATCAAAGTTGTCTTCGCCACCGAAACTCTAGCAGCGGGGATTAATATGCCCGCACGGACGACAGTAATTTCTAGCCTCTCCAAACGCACAGACCAAGGACATCGCCTCCTCACCGCCTCCGAATTTCTCCAAATGGCGGGACGTGCTGGACGGCGTGGCAAGGACGTGGTGGGCTATGTCGTAGCCACTCAGACCAGATTTGAAGGCGCGAAGGAAGCAAGTGATTTTGCGACATCTGCACCCGATCCATTGGTGAGTCAATTTACACCAACCTATGGGATGGTTTTAAATCTACTTCAAACCCATAACCTCGAAGAAGCTAGAGAGTTAGTCGAACGCAGTTTCGGTCAGTTTACCAAAACCCTCCATCTCCAGCCGCAACAACAGGGAGTTAATGATATTAAGCGAGAATTAAGCCAGCTCCAAGAAAGTCTCGGGAAAGTCGATGGGGATGTCTTAGCCGACTATGAAACCGCTCATTCCCAACTCAAACTAGACCAAAATCAGCTTAAAAATCTCCAACTCTACACCGAACAAATCCATGCTGGACAAGTTAGTAAACTCTTACCAGCGGCATTGCCAGGTACAATTCTCAGCCTCAAAGGTAAGCACGTCTCCGTAGCTACTCCCCTTCCCGCCGTCTTGGTCAGCAAAATCGCCGGATCTGGGTACAAACCAGCATTAGTCTGTCTAGGACAAGACAACCGTTGGTACGTTGTTAATCATCAGGATGTCGTCGCCGTCCACAAACATTGGTCTGATTACACAGGTAAACAGCGGGTTTCCCCTGTGGTTTCCCTGCTTCCACCTGCGGATATGCCGCTCAAGCCTGGACAAGTTCGTAAGGGCATGAGCCTCACCGCTGAAATTGCCCAGAGCATTCCCCACGTCGAACCACCAGCAACAGATGAATTAGCTGCCCAACTCAAAATCGTCGCCGAGCTGAAATCTAAGCTTGAAAATCACCCGATTTGGGCAGCCGGAAATCCCGCGACATTACTCAAACGCTATCGCCGTCAATTTGTATTAGAAGAAGAGATTAAAGACCTCCAGAATACACTGCAATTGCAACTCGATCGACATTGGCAAGAATTTCTCAATCTGATTGAAGTATTGCGTCAAGTCAATGGATTGCAAGGGGTATTGCCCACCAGGATTGGTGAAGCCGCCGCCGCCATTCGTGGTGATAATGAGCTGTGGATTGCCCTCGCCCTAATGTCTGGCTATCTAGATGGTCTAGATCCACACCATTTAGCCGCAGTCATCTGCGCCCTAGTATCGGAAACCCCCCGCTCGGATAGCTGGACAAATTACGAACCAGCAGATGAGGTGGTGATGACCTTGAGTGCCCTACGCGGTACTCGCAGACAGCTATTCCAAATCCAACGTCGCTATCAGGTAGCTCTCCCTGTCTGGATGGAATACGAGCTAGTCGGCATCGTTGAACATTGGGCGTTGGAGCTATCCTGGACGGAATTGTGTAGTAATACCAATCTCGATGAGGGCGATATCGTGCGGATGTTGCGCCGCACGGTGGATCTGTTATCACAAATTCCCTATGTACCCCATGCTAGTGCCGCTCTGCAAGCAAATGCAAGACGCGCAATCCAATTGATTGACAGGTTCCCCATTAACGAGTCGATCTCGTAACATTATAATCAGATAGTTTTATCAGGGATAGATCATCCCTGATCTATTGACTCGATCAATTAGGTAAATTTATCGAATAACAATTGTAAATCCTGCCTACCATTGGCAACGCGGATAATCTCAATCCGATCCTCAGTCACACGATATAAAATAACATAGCCTTCCAAAGGTAATCCTCTCAGCCCCACTTGTAAATCATCATAATTACGACCAATATTTGGAAAGCTTACAAGTTGTTGACAGCGTTTGCTAAATTCCTTCAAAAACTTTTCTCCCGCTTCAACATTTACATCTGCAAAATATGATGAAATCGACTCTAAATCGCGAATTGCAGGTTGTGAAATAATGTAGTCGCTCACCCTTAAACCCCTCTAGCCTGTCGCAATTTTGCTAATAGGTCGTCCACTACCGTTTCGCCATTAACGCCTTCGCCTCGATCGAGTGATTCAATTCCTTCTTTTACCAGAGTGCGAGTCTGGGCTACCCAGGATTGATAAGATTGCCGTTCTGTCTCCAATAGCTTTAAAGCTACTTGTAGCACTTCGTCGGCAGTTTGGAAGCTACCTGTGGCGATTAAATTGGCAACGATCGTTTCTTGTTCAGGATTTAGCGTGATGCTCATAGCCAGAAAGAATTAGATTTGAATATACTGTTAGTTTAGCAAACTCTTATAAATTGCATCTAACTTCGGTCTGCGCTGGCTAGGATAAGCTTTGAGAACACTCTAAATCGATCTCTAGACCCCCAACGAGCCACGAGTAACACCTAATTGATTAATTAACTTCAACTCTTGCCACAGTTCTGCTCCGCTAATTTGACCACCTAATAATTGTTGATAATAACCGATCGTTTGAGTTACTTCTTCCGGTGTTTCATTCACAAATTCTAACCGGAAATTATAGACACCTAATTCGATTAAACGATGGATATATTCAGCTCCAGTTTGGGCGACACCATTGTAGACAGTATTTCGACAGCCTGCATCGGCTTGGAGGATATGTTCGGTACCAACTCTGTCTCTCAATTTGACTTGATGTTTGTCACAGGGACGGCCACAATTGGTATAGTCAGTGCCTTCAGATAAGAACGCACAAAAAACGCAGTGTTCCATATGAAACATCGGCATGTGTTGATGAATGGTGATTTCAAACCAATCGCGGGGACAACTGCGAATTAGAGATGTTAATTGATCGATATTTAGGTCATAGGAGGCTGTCAGCCGCTCCAAAGTATAGTTTTGATAGAAATGATCGGCAGCAAGGGGATTGGCAATGTTGAGGGCGAAATCACCGATGCAGCGTTCAGCTTTGAAGAACTCTAAATGGTCATAATTTTTGATTAGATAACCATCGGCATCACTCGATCGAACTTGTTCTAAAATCCAATTTTCGCCTGTTTTGGTAATTCGGGGTGGGGCGACAAATATTTGCGGGGGATTGGTTTTAGTATGTCTGGCGGCGCGGACTAATTGAACGGCTTCGCGATATTTGCGGGGGTCTTCTAGTTCACAATAGATGGTGGTGATGCCTGATTCGATCGCAGCGGGAATTTGGTCTAGTTTACGAACTAAAATATTTAGTTGGGGTGGTTGGAGATAGGCATTCTCAACCTTGGGGAGAAGATCGGTTAACTGATTAGTTGGGGAGATTTGCCAGGGTTTGGGTTGACTGCGAATTTCGGTGAGTTTAATCACTAATTCACGGCGTAAATGATTGAGTGCGCTGACAGGTATCATTAGATCACCTTCGATCGCATTGGTCAGATTTCCCAGGCAATATGGAGTATTGCCTAATCGTCCTAATTGGGATATTAGTTTCTCGGTAGTTAGAGGTTGATTTTGGGCAGGGACTAAAAGGATTTCTGATTCTACTTTAATTGTATGTCCCATCTCGTCACGAGCGATCGCAATTAATGGCTGATTAACAGCTCCATGTATTTCCAGATTGATCGATCTTTGAAATTGTGGCACATCGCCAGCATAGGTTTGACGCACCTGCTTATCTAATTCTGGATCGCTGGTTTTCCAAACTTTATCGCCTATATATACGCGGCGAAAATCGATCAATCCGCGTCCAAATGCCAGCATGATTTCCGAGTTATCATTACCACTTGTAAAGACCTCATAAACCCGTCCGCCCTCTTCTCGCTCATCTGGATGTCCACAATCAAACACGATCCCGTCACCTGGTTTAATTGGTGCAATCGGGCTAATCGTAATTGCTTCTCTGTCTGGATAAACGCGAATCACTTCGCCCAAATATACACCCCGCTTTTTCCCAAATCGGGCATGAACTAAAGCCTGATTATCAATCCCTTCAAACCAGCCTGTATATAGCCCCCGCGAAAATGCCATTTCCAGATTATATAAATCTTTTCCCGACTCAACTTGCGGTTCCAAATCTGCCACAATTTTATCTAGAGCCGATCGATAAACTCGCGTCACACTAGCAACATATTCAGGTGTCTTCAATCGCCCCTCAATTTTGAGACAACTCACCCCACTTTTGACTATTTCCGGTAATACACTTAATCCCGCCAAATCCTGGGGACTGAGTAGATATTTCTTGTCTCCCAAATGATACTCTCGATCGTCCACAATCAGATCGTAAGGCATCCGACAAGCTTGGGCACATTCACCCCGATTTGCCGATCGACCACCCAGAGATTCACTCGTTAAACATTGCCCAGAATAAGCAACACACAACGCCCCATGCACGAATACTTCTAGCGGGATCGAAACCTGCCGATCTCCCAATTGTTGCTTAATCTTCGTGATTTCGGCGATCGAACATTCCCGTGCCAATACAACTAAATCGCAGCCCAATTCATGGGCAAATTCTACCCCCGCCGCACTCGTCACCGTCATCTGCGTCGAAGCGTGAATCGGAAAATCTGGCGATAAATGCCGAATTAACTTACAAATTCCTACATCCTGGACGATCGCCGCATCCACTCCGGCTAAAATCATACTGCGGAGATACTGCTCCGCTGCGGCTAACTCCTGGGGAAACACCAACGTGTTCATCGTCACATATCCCTTCACTCCTCGCTGATGCAACCAGCTCATCAGCTCCGGCAAATCGCCTACTGTAAAGTTCTCCGCCCGCATTCTGGCATTGAATCGCTCCAACCCAAAATAGATAGCATCAGCTCCATTCTCGACGGCTGCTTTGGCACATTCCCAGTTCCCTGCTGGCGCGAGCAATAAGGGGCGATGGGTACGGGTGAGAGTGGAAATAGGTGCAGTTTGCATACAGTCGAGGTGAGAAAAATCTACGCTCCTGTATTCTAGCCTTCTAGACAACTCAAGACAGGATCACGACGATTACCTACCGTGATGAAGAAGACATCATATTTTAACTGTAGATATATCATGTCAGGATCGCATTAAACCTCACAAAGTCTGTTCAGATATGTTGTACTCTAGACAAAGTATAGTCTTGTAAAAAAGGTATCTAAATTAATGGCGAATTCAGGCATACCAGAATCACCAGACATGATGGTACGATTTATGCGATCGGGTGAAATTTTTACGCCCAGTGCCCCAATTGACAATCAGGCGTTATTTGCAGGTAGAGTCAACCAACTCAATCGGATCATTGGTGCAGTCAGTCAGCGGGGACAGCACGCCATTTTGTTTGGTGAGAGAGGAGTAGGCAAAACCTCCCTCGCAAATGTATTACTGAAGATTCTTAGAGGCTCTCAGGAGCAGTTTAAATCAGTCATTATCAATTGTGATAGTGAAGATAGATTTGAACAATTGTGGTGCAAGATTTTTTTAGAACTAGAAAACACCCAGAATTTAGACTTTGAACAACATCAAGTCAATCCTGAATTTATTCGACTGCGGCTGCAACGGCAAATAGTTGGTTCGGCAATTATCATCGTTGATGAGATGGATCGACTGAAAACTGATGCCTACTTTACCGCTTTCATGGCAGATACGATTAAGACTCTTTCCGATCATTCTGCTAATGTCACACTGATATTAGTTGGCGTTGCAAATTCGGTGGAAGAATTAATTGCTGAACATTTGTCGATCGAGCGGGCACTAATCCAGATTCAAATGCCCAGAATGTCTTCTGAAGAACTAACCGAAATTCTCCTCAAAGGATTAGATTTGCTGTCGATGACGATGGATCGGGAGGTAATCCAGTCTATTGTTTTTCTGGCGCAGGGATTGCCAAATTACGTTCATTTATTGGCTTTATATGCTTGTCAGTCAGCAATTAGAACTAATAGTTCTAACATCGATGCAAATCATCTCACTCAAGCAATTAAGCAAGCCTGCGAAAATGCTCAACATAGTATTATCAGCACCTATTCAACTTCAATTTATAGCTCCAGACAGGAAACTATTTATCCCAAAGTTTTATTGGCATGTGCTTTAGCAAAAAAAGATGATACAGGCTGCTTTCGGGCCGTAGATGTGAGAGAGCCACTATCAAGGATTTTAGGAAAAGAATACACGACTACTTCTGCTTTCAATCGACATCTCAATCAATTTTGTGAAGAGTCTAGAGGTAAGATATTAGAGAAAAAAGGGGTTGAACGACACTATCGATTTCGCTTTGTCAATGCAATGATGCCCCCCTATATCATGATGGAAGGTTTAAGAACAGAAATGATTAACTTGGAGCAATTCCAATCCTGAAAAACCTAACAATAAGAGAGATCGCTGCTTTTATGAGCTAACTTGCTTTTAGATCTTCAAAGTTACTTGAGTAAAGCCTCGGCGCAACTGGAGTTGTCGATCGAGCCAAGACTTTCTAATCCTACTGCCAATTACCGGAGCTAATCGACTCACGGCATGTCGCAAGATCGGGTAATTGTGCATCAGTTCGGCTTGGGCAACTTCCGCTTGTTGGAGTCGTTGGATCTCGATGATTTCCGGTTCCCGTTCGGCTTGAATTTGAGCCAGTGCAGTGTCAATTACCGCTAAATTTGGTGATTGCTGCAATGCTGGGAGCAGATGATTGGTAGCAACTATGGCATCACGGAGAGCCATATTAATCCCTTGAGCGCGAATTGGCGACATTGGATGTGCCGCATCACCCAACAATAATAATCCAGGCACATGCCACTGAGGACAACGCCCCACAACGATCGATAGTAATAGTGGTCGCTCGATTGAGTCTTTTTGGGCACGAAAATGACTAGCCAACCAATCAGGCGCAGCCGCTGCCAATTTTTCCGCCCAATCAATTTTTTGCCATTCAATTGGATTGTCTCGATGCAGCGACCATCCCACCTGAAGATTGCCCTCAGAGCCTTGGAATACACCAAAAGCATCCTGACCTCGCAATACGGAATAGAACACGTTCTCAGCTTGGAAAGCTGCGCTGGTGGGAAGTTTGAACCAGAGGATATCAAAGCTTTGAGCCACTTGCACTAACTCTAACTGAGCTTGCTGACGGACGATCGAATTACGCCCATCGGCACCAATTACCAGATCCGCTGAGATTTCCCGACCATCAGCCAGTTTTACCCCCGATACCCGCTCATTTTGCCATAATAAGTCTCGAACGGCTGTCCCTTGAATCAATTCAAACTGCTCACATTGATTTGCTCGATCTAAAACTGCCGCCAAGAAAGCAGGCTGGGAAATCAGCGTACAGGGTTTACCACCTGATTCCATCGGCTCATCAACTCGAAAAATCGGCCGACTTTCGATATAGAATTCCCAAGCATCGATCGCACGGTGTGGAATCTTGGTAACTAACTCAGCAAGTCCCATCTGATCGATCGCCTCTAGGCCACTAGGCATCAGAGCTTCGCCCCGAAAAATTCGCCGAAAGCTGCTGGAGGCTTCAATTAATTTAACGGCAATACCTTGCTTTGCCAGTAACATTGCCAAGGTTAACCCCGTTGGGCCAGCACCAATAATTACAACTTGGGTCATTGTTTGCTACAAGCTATGATGCTTGCCGAGATATTTCCTTGGCCAAAAATGTGAATAGCTTTGTTTCAGAACTTCACCAGTTTCGGGTGATAGCCATTGTCAAAATCTTTTGTATCAGAGTTCCCATGATAGAACAAAGCCATCTCCATGTAGGCGGTAAGATATATTTAGCGAAATAATTAGGAGCAAGCACGGTGCTGGACATTAGACAGATTCGAGAACATCCAGAATTGGTACAGACAAAACTAGATCTCCGAGGCACAGGTGTCTATGATATCCAACCTATTCTCGCTCTGGACAAGCAACAGCGCGAACTAGAATCTACTCGTAGCCAACTTCAGGCTCGCAGCAATGAGATTGGTAAACTAGTTGGGCAAAAAATGGCAGCAAAAGTAGCTCCAACCGATCCAGAAATTCTCGCTCTCAAAGCTGAAGGAAATACTGTTAAAGCCCAATTAGGCGAACTTGAGCCAGCCGAGCGTGAACTCAAAGCGCAGATTCTCAATCTAATTCTCCAACTCCCCAACCTTCCCAGTGATACGACTCCAGTTGGCAAAACTGAAGATGAAAATATCGAACTCCGCAAATGGGGTGATGAATATATTCCCACCAATCCTGAAATTCTGCCTCACTGGGAAATTGGTGAAAAACTAGGCATCTTAAACTTCGAGAGTAGTGCCAAACTCGCTCAGAGTCGTGTTGTCACCCTAATTGGTGCTGGAGCTGCCCTAGAACGTGCTTTGATTAGCTTTATGCTCGATCAACAAATTGCCGCAGGCTACACTGAAGTTAGTCCCCCGATTCTGGTCAATACCGCTTCGATGACAGCGACGGGACAACTACCAAAATTTGCCGAAGACGGCTTCAAATGTGCCGAAGACGATCTGTGGTTGATTCCCACCGCAGAAGTCCCCGTCACCAATCTCTATCGCGAACAAATCCTCACTAGCGAACAACTCCCCATTCATCACTGCGCCTACACGCCCTGTTTTCGGCGAGAAGCTGGGAGCGCGGGCAGAGATACACGGGGCTTGATCCGGCTCCATCAGTTCAACAAAATTGAACTGGTCAAATTTGTTCATCCCGATACTTCAGAGCAAGAACATCAAACTCTCGTGAAGAATGCCGAAGCTATTCTTCAGGCATTCAAATTACCCTATCGAGTGCTAGAACTCTGTACTGGCGATATTGGCTTCAGTGCTGCCAAATGCTATGACTTGGAAGTCTGGCTCCCCTCTGCTGGTAAATATCGTGAAATTTCTAGTTGCTCGAATTTTGGAGATTTCCAAGCCCGTCGCGGTGATATCCGGTTCAAAGAAACTGGTAAGAAGGGGACTCAATTTATCCATACTCTCAATGGTTCGGGCTTGGCAATTGGCAGAACGATGGCGGCGATTCTGGAGAATTATCAGCAGCCAGATGGCACGATTCAAGTGCCTGATGTGTTGCAATCTTATCTGGGTAGAGCGATTTTATAGGGCACCAGATTAAAAATACGATTGCTCAGTAGATCCAGGGTACCCACGGGTGATCGCAGTAATAGTATCTAGGCATTGTCTTGCTTGCAACCAACAATTAACTCGTGCTATGATTGATAAGGCTAATTTGCAGTCTAACTGCATAATTAAACAGCTATAAGTATTTGAGGTTCAGCCGCGACTAATTTTGCGTTAACCAAAACCGAATAGCCAACCACAGACAGCAGGAGCAATTGCTTAATTCCCTGCCGAGGTTAACGCAAACAGTCCAAGCGTCTCGCTACATTAGTAGTGAGATGCGATCGATTGAATGAGAACCTTGGCACCTAGTGTCGGGGTTAATTTTATGCCTTTCTGTAGTCCGTTCACACCCAAAACTCGATCGATCGAGAGGTAAGCATTATATGGGGAGAACCCTCGCAAACAAACAATCGATCGTCGCCGACCTCAAGCAAGACTTGAGCGAAGCCACAATGGTCGCGGTGATTAACTACCAGGGTCTAACCGTGGCAGAAATCACCGACTTACGCAGACGGATTCGCCCCAAAGATGGCATCTGCACGGTCACTAAAAATACCTTAATGGGTAAAGCGATCGAAGGTAATCCCCAATGGGAGGCACTAGAACCATTATTGAAAGGTTCTTCGGCATTCTTATTGCTCAAAGATGACATTGGTGGCTCGATCAAGGCTTACCATGAATTCCAAAAAGCCACCAAG
>JAJAYU010000290.1 GCA_026786125.1 Chamaesiphon sp. | reverse complement strand
GTGTAAAGCCATAACTCTCATACACCCGCCGAATCGTATCCATCAGGTGCTGCTCTAGTCGCTTTTCACCAGGTAGAAATTCAGGAAAGCCGCTAGGGGTGGAGAAGTTAATTTTTTCCATGAGCGTGGGAGGTGTGAGAGTGAAGATCGACAAACATATTCACTATCCACTATCCCCTATCCGCTGTCCACTAAAATCTAAAGCCTAAAACCTAACTGATGATAAAGTGTACAAAGGGATTAGCAATAAAGTCGAAGAGGAATTTAGAGTCGGTGAAAATTTTAGTAGTTGGTAATGGTGGTCGGGAACATGCGATCGTCTGGACTTTGTTGCAATCTCCTCAAGTTACCCAAGTCCTTTGTGTGCCTGGTAATGGTGGTACCGCGACAATGGAACGTTGTCAGAATCTGCTATTTAGGGTTGATGATTTTGCTGGAATTGCTCGATTTGCCGAAGTAAATGGGGTGTCATTGGTAGTAGTTGGACCAGAATTGCCCCTGTCACTAGGAATTGTTGACTATCTCCAAAACCGGAATATCCCCGTATTTGGGCCAACTCGCGCAGGTGCTCAGATCGAGTCTAGCAAAACCTGGGCAAAAGCGATCATGGAAGAAGCGGGAGTCCCGACTCCAAAATCAGCCACTTTTACAGATCTAAGTACTGCACGAGCATACATCGAACAGCAAGGTGCGCCGATTGTGGTCAAGGCTGATGGATTGGCTGGTGGTAAGGGTGTGATCGTTGCCGAAACATTACTAGATGCACTCACGGCTGTAGAGTTGTTGTTCGCTCAAAACTATGAAAAGTTACTAATCGAAGAATTTCTAGTTGGGCAAGAATTATCGGTGATCGCGATCACTGATGGTAAAACTATTCGTTCTTTTCTGCCAGCTCAAGATCACAAGCGGATTGGCGATGGTGATACAGGTGCAAATACAGGCGGTATGGGTGCTTATGCTCCAGCTCCGCTCGGAACTCCCGCATTGATGACCAGAATCCAGAATGAGGTGCTAGAGCCAACCCTCGCGATGCTCAAACGGAAGGGGATCGATTACCGTGGTGTGCTATATGCAGGCTTGATGATCTCCCCCACTGGCGAACTCAAAGTTCTAGAATTTAACTGTCGCTTTGGCGATCCTGAAACGCAAGCAATCTTGCCATTACTAGTAACTCCTCTGGTAGACTTGCTCATGGCTTGTACCGAACAACGATTAGCTGCCTTACCACCGATCGAATGGAAGTCAGCAGTATCAACTTGTGTTACCATTGCCGCTCAAGGCTATCCTGGCAACTATGAACGCAGTAAGGTCATTGCTGGACTCAATACAGCAAATACCGAAGGAACAACTGTTTTTCATGCAGGTACCCAACTTACTCAAAATGGTATTGTCACTGATGGTGGACGGGTATTGGGTGTCACCAGCATCGCCCCAGATTTTGCCACCGCGATCGAACACGCCTATCAAGGGGTAAAATTGATTACCTTTGACGGGATGTATTATCGGCAGGATATTGGACAAAGAGCTTTGTAGGAAGTGGATAGTGGATAGTGAATGGTGAATGGTGGATAAATTATTTCCTGTCTCCCAGTCCCCCAGTCCCCCAGTCCCCGATCTCCCTATTCCCACTCACTTATGAATCGCAGATCTTTCCTCACCACTCTCACAAGCCTAGCTCTGGGAAGTGGCTTAACTAGTTGCCAAGATGGGAGCCAACAAGTCTTAAGATTGTTGGCTCTAAAGGGTTCGATTCCATCGCAATTGGTGGGCGAGTTTAGTAAATCGATTCAGCCAATTAGTGCCAGGGTTGAGTTGGTTACGGAGAGTCAATTCAAAGAAATTATTACCCAGCTTCAAGAATGGCATAAAACGGGCAAGGCAGAGGCAAAGGGGCTGAAAATTCCGCTAGTACCGCCAACTAAGTCACCAGAATATATTCCCAATTTGGTGAGTCTCGGCGATACTTGGTTAGCAACGGCAATTCAGGAAAAATCAATCCAACCGATCGATCCTAGCAGTCTCAAAAATTGGGATAAATTAGATTCCCGTTGGCATGAATTGGCTCAAAGAGACGATCGAGGAAATAGTAGCTCTACTGGAAAAGTGTGGGGTGTGCCATTTCGCTGGGGCACGACAGTAATTCTTTATCGTCGGGACAAATTTTTAGAGGCTAATATTACGATCCCTACTGATTGGGCTGATTTGTGGAATCCTCAGTTAAAACAACGAATTTCACTACTAGATCGATCGCGTGAAGTAATTGGTTTGACTCTGAAAAAGTTAGGATCTTCATATAACACTACCGATCTCAGTCAGTCGAAAAACCTCAAATTAGATCTACAAAAACTGCATCAACAGGTCAAGTTTTATAGTTCTGACAATTATCTTCAACCATTAATTATGGGCGATACCTGGGCGGCTGTAGCTTGGTCTTCAGATGCGATCGATCTAATTCAACGCAACCCCACAATGGGAGCAATTGTTCCTCGCAGTGGTACGGCAATTTTTGCAGACTTGTGGGTGCAGCCATCACTTTCAGCCCAATTATCACCAGCAGAAAAGCTCTTGGCTGAGAATAGCGATCGAGTCAGATTAACCAATCAGTGGATCGATTATTGTTTACAGCCAAAAGTAGTTAATCAGATCTCATTACTAACATCGAGCGGATCACCATTACTGACTAGTATGAACCCTAGTGAAATCATTCCAGATATTCGCAAAAATTCACTGATTTTGCCACCAAAAGATATTTTAAGTAGAAGTGAATTTATTTATCCGCTACCCGCTAAAAGCCAGAGCGAGTACGATCGACTCTGGCAAGAAATACGTAATATAAAAGTCATTTGATCAGGTTGATCAGTAGTTGAAACCGCTGCTAGTGATGCAAAGTCCGCGTAGGCGGACTCTGTAACTATTCACCATCCACCATTCACCAATTCAATAAACTCTACCGCGCCACTGTTTGGGCTGCTGAAAAGCTGAGAGAAAAATGCGTAAAACAGCAAACGGATCGGCTAATGGTGACAACCAAAAGGTTAACGCAGATAGGGTAAATTGATCGCGATAATAAGACGGATAAATCGCTAACAATAAGGCAAATCTAATCACTACTAAAAATAAATTTAAGCCGATCGCTAGTTGTAACGTTGGGAAAGAATAACCCTCATTTAAACAACTCCAAAGTATTAAAATTAGCGGTATGGGTAAGCCTTGAACTAGCAGCAATAAAGCCAAATCACTCCACAACTGCGGTGGAGTTGTCGCATCCTTGAGATCTAGCGATCGACCCCATTCTCGCCAAGTTTCCGCTATTCCCACATACATCCTGACCCGAATCACCTTGGCACCGTCCAAAAATCCAACCTTAAAACCTTGTTTGGCGGCATTGCGAGCGAGAGTAACATCATCACAGAAGGAACTCGCCGCGCTAGTATATCCACCTAATTGCTCTAACACCTGACGGCGACACAGAAAGCACTGCCCATTTGCCATCACTCGATCGGGTGGTTGATTTCGCACGCCTGATGAATCAAAACGGTAGAGCAATGTCATCAGGAGGGAGGGTTGGAGCCACCATTCACCTGGATCGTGGAGGATAAACTGTGGTGACAATGAGACGAGATCATAACCTTCCTCGATCGCTGCCGCCACCAGACTCGCTACCAGTCCAGGCTGGGGTTCCGTATCGGCATCGACACCCAAAACCCACTCACTCTGAGTCGAACTAGCTAAAAATCCATAGTGTAGTGCCCAAGGGCGACCAACCCAGCCAGTTGGCAAAGGATCGTCAGTCAGGAGCTGAAAGCGGGAATCTAATACAGCAGCAGCTTTGACTCGATCGCGTGTGCCATCTTGAGAGTTGCTATCGACAATCAGAATTTCCCGAACTTCAGCTCCTTGCTGACTCAATCCGGCTAAACAAGGGGCAATTCGATCGACCTCATTTAAGCTGGGTACTACCACACTCACCAGTCCCGATTGAGCTAGTGTTGCCGTCTTCCCCGTCAGTGGCGGGCGACGAATCGCCCCTTTGACTAGTCGAGATAATAGAATCAAACTAGCTGTTCCCTGGCACATTAACAGCACCAGTGAAACAGCACTCAATATTTGCTCATTCACCAACTGCTTTAACCAATCCTTCAGCCGAGATTTCGCCAGATTGAGTAGTTGCCATTTGATACAGGATTAGGATCGGTGCCACACCTAATACCAGTCCCAATAGAATCGGAACATAGATCCCAGCCGCTAAACTGGTGATCGTCGCAAATGCAAAATTACCCAGATAAATTACTAGTGGTAAACCCAGATCCGTTGTCGGTAATCTCAGTGGCTTCAATCTCCAAATTAGCGTAGCAACTGTCATGAATACCACTCCAGTACCAAACCAACCTGCAAAATTCTCATAAGGCATTCCAAAAAATGCACCTGGCTGTTCCCATACCCAGAATGGTACCGTCGTTTGGCTCATTGCTGGATCGAGGACAAAATCCCAGGAAGTCAGTAATAGAGAGCCAAAACCGATCGCCCCAACATATTTCCAAGTCTGGGAAATAGCGAGAGTTTCTAATCCCGCACGGGCAATAATATAAGCACTAAAACCCAGATAAAACCAAGAAAGGGGAATGGTAAATGGTACCGTTCCAGCAATTTTGTAGCCTAATCCAGATAGATAGTGATAATGCCCAAAGGGGAAGCCAGTACTAGTCCCTAATAATTCGCTGCACAAAGATAAGCCGATCGCTGGAATCATAAATCCCAGCGAGTGCCATAGCCCCAAAGTTCTGTAGGCGTATACAGCCACCGCTGATGTTCCCAGCAGCATATAAACGACTCCACCACCTGCCATTGACCACCCAAAGGCTGTTTTCCCAAAATCCGGCAACGCATTGATCAGGTCAACATTGGGTAGTACTACTAATAGTCCAGCTAGCCCAAACACCATTGAAATAATGTGTCCGATCGCTAGATTGCGCTCAATACTTATCAGTTTTTCCATTGATTACGATCTAATTTGAATTTTATAACTGGATCCAGATTGAACGTAGTGTAGATGTCGAGATTTCTCATGCCACGATTCAGATCTACTCGATCTATATGAACGATCGAGTTCAACTAATAGTTTACAAATATTTACTAAGTAGTATTATGTAGTAAGCAATAGATCTAAAATTTATAGTTGATTTTATCCTTGGATTCAATCACTTTTCCAGTCGTGAACCAAGTATCGAGCAGTTTCTCAATCTCCGCGTTACTTGGGTGATATTTGGTCAGGATTGATTTGATGTAGGTGTAGAGTGTCGATCTTTTCTTGGGTCTACTTTTGGCAGCTACAGCAGACAATTTGGAAAAGGCAATTTCTGATAAAAATTCTTGGGAGAGGATCAGATCTGGCTCGCCAGATAGTAACTCTAGCCGCTCAATTCGCCGACAGGAGATGCCGAGCTTGGCGAGATGTTGGATCAGCGGGTCGAAACCACGATCGCGTGAGAGAATAATGTAGTTGGACGTAGGCGATCGAATGCTGATCTGACCTAGATAAAAAACGATGTGAAAATCTAGAGCATTTGGCCCCGTTCCTTCCACCCCAATCCATTCCACCGACGCACCCAATTGATGCGCCTCGCGAACTAGCTCGAACGGAATCTTGACTTGAGAGCAGCCGACGAAAATGAAGATTTTGAGATTTGGTTGCTGGAGGCTGGAGAGCTTTACCTGAGTAACATTTTCATAATCAATAAATAGAATTGTCGCTGGAGCGGGGATCTCGACTAAAGGGGAGTTCATTCACCTATTTTGCCCAAATTTTCTAGTAATAATTCTACCTGTTCGCGCTGTGCTGTCAAAAAGTTTTCGCACTGATTTAGGCGATCAACTGCCACTGCAAATTGGCTGAATACCTCTGTCAGCTCTAGATCTCCACCTTCGATCGCTGCTAATATTTCCTCGACTCCAGCCACGGTTTCTTCATAGTTCCACCCTTTCTTTTTGACCATGATTAATTTCGATTACGGTTACTTTTGCCTGTCCGGTACCAAGTTTGATCGATAATTCTGCGCCAATCTCTAAATGATGACTATCCCGCACAATCTCTCCACTATTCTGACGCACTAGGGCGTAACCGCGCTGTAAAACTAGCTGCGGATCGAGGGCTTGAGATCGTTCTCGTAGGTGCAAGTGTGCTTGCTGGGCAAATTCCAATTTTGCGGTGATCGCCCGTCTGAGCCGCTGCTGAAGCTGTTTGAGGCGAACTTGTTCGAGGGCTAATTGTCGATCGGGTTGAATTCGATCGCACCTGATTCTGAGTTGGTTTAATTGGTTCTGCCGATCGATTAATACCCGTTGGATCGTGGCTTTGACTCGATCGATCCGCTCCAGATGCTCGTCGATCAGATTTTCCAAATCGGGAATAACAATTGCGGCTGCTGTCGTTGGAGTCGCAGCATAGACATCCGCAGCCAGATCCGCCAGGGATTCATCTCGCTCGTGTCCAATCCCAGTCACTACTGGAATCGAACAGTCAGCAATGGCTCTGACCACAATTTCGCTATTAAAACAGCTCAGATCTTCAATTGCACCACCACCTCTAGCCAGAATTAATACTTCAGCTCTACCGTCAATAGTGACTCGATTGATCGCCCGCTCGATCGACTGTGGTGCTGATTCTCCCTGAACTGTAGCGGGAGAAAGTAATACCAACATACCTGGATAACGTGATCGCCACACCCGCTGAATATCTCCCCAAGCCGCCGCTGTAGCTGATGTTACCACCGCAATCGTGCGCGGATGAGCGGGTAATAATTGCTTCCGATCTTGATCGAATAATCCTTCGGCGGCTAATCTTTGCTTAAGTCGTTGCAGCTTCAGAGCTTGCAATCCTTCGCCTAGTGGCAACACCTGCTGCACCTGGAACTGATATTTGCCATGAGGTGCATAAACGGAAATTCGCCCAAAGGCGAGGATCTGCATCCCTGGTTGGGGGTGAATTTCTAGTTCGGAAATTTGACTTTTCCACACCACTGCTGGAACAGATGCTTTACCGATCCGATCTTTGAGCGTGAAATAAATCCCCGATGGATGTGTACTAGCACTAGAGACTTCCCCACTCACCCACACCTGTTGCAGTTCGGGCGTTTCGAGCAGAGCTTGTTCGATGTAATTGGTTAATTGATCGATCGAAATCGGATCTAGCTCTGGATCTGCTGGCTCTGAATCAAGTTGCTCGGTTGACTGCCGATCTCTAATATTAGCAACAAGATTTGTCAACAATGCTCTCGCTTCCTGATCCTCAAGCCCCCCTTCTATTTTTTTCATGTACTTAGATTTCACCCTCGATTGCGATCTCACCTTCTGGCTCTGTGGCTTCTTTCTGTTCGATCGTAATTGTAATTTTCTTAGCTGCTGCCCAAGATTTAATCGGAATTTGCTTTAATACTCTACCCTCTGGATCTGGAGCAAAATCGGCACACTCCATTTCCTCATCACCTGTAATTGCCCACATTCGATAAACTTGTCCTGGTGGCAGTGGTGCCACGTTTTGAAGTACTAATACAGCAACAGACTTGTTTGGCACCATCACCAAACTACCCATGCCGCCTTTACCTTGCATATTTTTGAGCGAAAAGTAACGATTGTTCGGCTGGGGGAGCAGACTAACCACCGATTGATATTTAGTATCTTCCTGATTTTGAGTGATTTTAGCAGTTTTGAGATCTTGTTTGACTTTGGCTAGTTCGTGACTGAGCTGGTAGTTATGCCAGCCCAAACCAGCCATAAGTGTTAATCCTAATCCAGCAAAGATCGATCGCCAGATTCGCCCAGATTTAACTTTTAACGGTGTCACAGGTTGAGAAATTAACGCCTGTTCTGCTGCACTTTGGAGAATTTGGGTGCGTAATGATGGCGGCGGATTGTCCGCTGGTAAAGTTAGCGATAACAGATCCAATGGCAACATGAGACTGTGAATCTCAGCTTGCTGTTCGGGATGTGCAATTAAATATGCCTCAACGATCTTGATTTCAGCAGGGGTAAGATCGCCTAAAACATATCCAGCAAGTAGCTCTGGATTGAGTTCGGGGGGAAATAGGGGGGCGATATCTGGCATATATTTAGTTTAATCCACTAAATCCTGTAAAAATTGGCGTAGCTTCAGCAATCCCTGCCGCGATCGAGTTTTGACGGTACCTAAAGGTAAATCCAGTTCCTGAGCGATTTCTGACTGACTCTTACCTTGGTAGTAACCCATTTCTAATACTTGCTTTTGATTGTCGGGTAGTTCTTTGAGTGCAAAACTCATCCGTTCCCGCAACTCTGTCAGGGTAGCAGCTTCTATGCCTGGATTGCTGTGGGCGATTGGGAGATAGTTGCCCACCCGTTGGCTCAAATTGTGCTGAGAACTTTGCTGTTTAATCCGATTTAGTGCGCGAGATCTAGTGATTGTCAACAGGAATATAACTAACGTACCTTGATCGACATCATACTTTTCCATTCCTCGCCAAAAAGCGAGAAATACCTCCTGGGTAAGATCTTCAGCTTCCGTAGTATTCGCCATGATCTTCAGAGCCAGTCGATAAACTGCCGTCCCATATCGATCGTAGATGATACCTAAAGCATTGGTGTCACCCTGTCGCAATGCCGTCAAGACTTGAAGATCGGACTCATCTGTGAGCATGGATTTAAAGGAACCAGAGAACACCGGAAACAACATAATACCCACCCATGAGGATTAATGCTAGTCCACCCCAACGCATCACTGTATCTGAATTCATCAAAATCTGGCGCGTAAACTTGATCAATCCCGCAAACAAACTAGTTGCAAAGATCACCGTCGTGTAGCCCAAGGCATAAGCCACCATCGTCAATACACTCCATACTGGCGAACCAGTCGCCGCCGCTGCTGCCAGCACAGCAAACAATACTGGACTAGCACAGGGTGAACTAATCAACGCAAACGTCAACCCCACTCCATAAGTACCCGCAAACGGTGGCAACGAAACCTGAAATTGAGGCAGCGGTAGATCAAATAAACCGCCAATACTCAAACCCATCAAGATAATCAAGATGCCAACGGCGAGATTGATGTATCCCCTAAAATCGACCATTACTGCCCCAGCAACAGATGAAAACAGCCCAAATACACTCAAGATTGTCACCACACCTAACACGAATCCAGCGGCATTCCAGAAGGCTTCCCGTCGAGATTTGACATTGAGGGTGCCGATATAACTGAGATTGACTGGCAGCATCGCCAAAATACAGGGTGAAAT
>JAJAYU010000289.1 GCA_026786125.1 Chamaesiphon sp. | reverse complement strand
TGGTGAAACTGACGTTGCCAGGTAGCGGTCGGAATCGTCGGACGTGGTGAAGAATTGAACATTATGCGATCGATCTGTGGTAGATGCAGCTTTCTATTCTGACATGCCTAGTCGCTTTGACTATCAGGATTTTTGGATATTTTCTTTACAGTTTCTTTTGGTTGCAATCTGGGTACGCTGAATATTGAGTAAGCAGAGATCGATTAATCCATAATGGAATCAACCGTAGAGCAGATAGTAGCTGTCAAAACTACTAAACCCATCGCTTCAAGGACATCAAGTGTCCAAATAGCGATCAATCCAAATAGCGATCCGCAATCACTACGGAAAATCGCCACAAGCACAGATTGGGAATTGCGGCGACTAGTAGCTAGCAATCCAAACACCCCGACAGATATCTTGTGGCAATTGGGGCTAGATTTCCCCGAAGCCATCTTGAGCAATCCAATTTTTCAACTATTGCAATTTGAGCAGCTTCAATTAGCTGCTGAGGTGCCCCACGCCACCTTGACTAGTTTGCTGCAATGCGAACAGGTACCCAAAAATTTCATGGACTATGCTGTCAGCCAACAAGACTATAGTCTCTGGTTGGCTGTAGCTTATAACGCTCATACTCCTAGCCAACTCCTCGAAAATTTGGCCAGGAAATCCCGCCATCAAGATCGAGAATTAATCCGTGCGATTGCCGCACATCCGAATACACCCCATCACCTCCTCGCCGAAATTATTAAAATCGGTGGTGGTGTCGCACAAGTCGTAGCCGAAAACAATCAAACACCAATCGATGTGCTCGAACAGATTTTGCGTAAATACAGCCAGGTTGATGACGCTACTTTTGTGACATTGGTCGCACTTCATCCCCAAATCACTCCTCAGCTATTGATCCAAATGCATCTTGCTCCTAATAAATCAGCCGCTCAATCCCTATGGCTAGCAAAGCAGAGTGGGACAAACTCTAGCGAACTAATAGAACTAGCCCAGACTGAATGGGAACCACTCCAGTTAGCGGTGGTGCGCCATCAGAATACACCTAGTTCAACCATCGAGCAGGTGTGGAAGAAGATCCGGGCGCAACATGATCATCCCAGTCAAATTGACAGACTGATGTATGACTCTTTTGCCAGCAACCCCAATACATCAGCCCGAATCCGCGATGAGTTACGCAAGTTACTGCAATGGTAAAGATCGAAGATAGTCTCAATGCTAAACACCCAAACACTTCAATAGCCTCGATCTAATGAACCCTGAAGATTTAAAGACTTATCTCGATCGTTTAATTACCAATAACCTCAAAATTAGTACGATGATTTGGGGTGCGCCAGGAATTGGCAAGTCTAGTATTGTCAGTCAACTTGCGACATTACACCAGCTCGAATTTATCGATATTCGCTTGAGCCAATTGGCACCAACGGATCTGCGAGGGCTACCTGTCGCCGAAGATGGAGTTTCCAAATGGTTTCCGCCGGAATTTTTACCTGCTCATGGACGGGGGATTCTGTTTCTAGACGAAATTAATATGGCTCCGCCTGCGATGCAGGGGATGGCACAGCAACTGATTTTGGATCGTCGCGTAGGTTCTTATACTGTGCCTGAGGATTGGTTCGTCTGGGCTGCCGGAAATCGCCGTGAAGATCGGGCAGGTGTATTTGAAATGCCCGCTCCTCTCGCCAATCGCTTCTTGCACCTGCAAGTGGAAGCAAGTTTTGAAAGTTTCAAAGCCTACGCCCTCAGCGAGGGAGTCCACGAACAAATTATTTCGTTCTTGTCTTTTCGCCCAACCCTGTTGCACAAAATCGATCCACAACAACCTGCATGGTGCTCGCCCAGATCGTGGATGATGGCTAATAGTCTTCACCACAGTGGGCTGGATCTAGCTCCAGCTATCGGTGCAGCCGCTTATGCTGAGTTTCAATCTTTCCTGGTGATGTATCACACATTGCCCGATCTAGAACCAATTTTTGCAGGCAACGGTGATAATATTCCGTTCCCACTCGAACCTTCAGCGCGTTATGCAACCACGATCGGTTTAACTGTTCATGCTACTGATGCCGATCGAGCCTATTGTGCCTTCCAGTGGCTGATTCAGGTCGCTACTACGGAATGGGTTCAACTATTTATCTCGGATTTATTAGGCTTGCTGCGATCGCGTGGACAATTAGGAATGCTAGCCGCATTAATTGACAAAGATCCCTCGATTCAGCAATTTTTACAGGATTATCGACAATTGGTTAGAGGTTAGAGAAAGGGGTGTCCATTCTGGACACCCCTTTTTCCTAAAGCCTAAACCACTGGCACCTCCTTGAGTAACCGTGCAACCACCTGACTCCCACGCCGACCACCAGTGGCGATAATTCGATGGGAAAGCACATAGAGAGCTAGGTCTTTGACATCATCTGGTAGGGCGTAAGCTCGTCCTTGTAGCCATGCCCAGGCTTGAGTCGCCCGATAGAGGGCGACAGAGCCACGGGGACTGACTCCGAGGCTGATTTCACTATCATTGCGAGTAGCGCGAACTAGATCGACGATATATTGTTGAATCGCTGGATCTACCTTGACTTGTTGACACTGCTGCTGGATGGCTTGGAGTTGCTCCAGAGTGATGCAAGGTTCTAAATTGGCAATCGATGTTCCTGTAGCCAATCCTTGGAGCATTTGGAGTTCTTCATTGGCTTCGGGATATCCCAGGCTGAGGG
>JAJAYU010000288.1 GCA_026786125.1 Chamaesiphon sp. | reverse complement strand
GCTCTCTAAATCTTGCAATTCCCGATACAACCTGTCATATACGGCATCCTCCATCACCGGATTATCCAAGACATAGTAAGCATATCCAGCCGACTGGAGTTTGGTGCGGAGTTGCTCGGTGCGGGTAATGATTTCAGGGGTCACGATCGATCGCTGCTCAACGGTAACTATATAGTACAAGAATCCTACCGATTCTACAAGACTTGACCCAATACGTATCACTAACTTGAGTTAAATTACTCAAATTGTTAGATGTGTTTTAGCTAAAATTGCGGCTTGAGTTCGATCGCGAACATTTAATCGAGTTAGAATATTGGTCACATGATTTTTAACTGTACCTTCCGAGATGTATAGTTGTCCCGCAATTTCACGATTATTAGATCCGGCAGCAATCAGTTTCAAGATCTCCAATTCTCGTGGGGTTAGTTCTGCGAATTCTGGTGGTAAGATAGCTTTATCTTGATCGATCTGACCAGACATTACTTTGGCAATCATACCTGGTGCTAAATGAGTATATCCAAGTGCAACAGCTCGAATCGCCGCAGCAATTTCTTCAGAAGGAGTATCTTTGAGGAGATAACCTTTAGCTCCATATTTAATCGCTGTCATTACATAAGTATCATCATCAAAAGTAGTTAATACTAATATATTTACATTCGGAAATTCACTGCAAATTTGCTTAGTTGCCGTTACTCCATCCATCACAGGCATCCGAATATCCATCAGAACCACATTTGGTTGAAGTTCTTTGACTCGATCGACTGCAATTGCGCCATTTTCTGCTTCACCAACTACAACTAGATCGGGTTCTAGCTCCAGCAAAGCTCTTAATCCTTGTCGAATTAAGTTTTGGTCGTCTACAAGTAATAAGGAAATCATTTAGTAGGAGGTGGATGGTGGATGGTGGATGGTGGATGGTGCTAAAGCCTAATTCAAAGGAATAATTGCGATGATCTGACAACCGCTAGGATGTAATAAGTCTGAAGCTGTATTGGGTGTACTAATAACCTCAAAGTTGCCATGTAATGATAGTACTCGTTCGCGCATCCCTTGCAAGCCAAATCCGGTAGTATTATGACTAAAAACAAAACCACAGCCATTATCAGCAATCTTTAATCTTAGTTCGGTTGGAAATGTCTGAATTTCGATGATTACTTCGGTAGCTTCTGCATATTTACTAATATTCGTGAGTGCTTCTTGGATGATGCGATAGATGGTAGTTGCGATCGGTTGTGGTAAGTTGGGGGGTAGATCTAAATAACATGCTGGTCGAATTTGGTTGGAGAGTTTAAATTCATCTGCTAACTTATGGATTGCTATGGGTAGATCTATTTTTTGGAGCGGATCAGAGCGTAGAGTTGAGACAGATGCTCGGACATCTTTTAAGGCAGTTGAACCAAGTCTTTTGGCTTCTGTCAATACTGCACGAGATTTTTCGGGTTGGATTTGAGCAAGCTTGAGAGCCATTTCTAGATGTAGATTGAGGGCAGTTAGAGAGTGTCCGAGCGAATCATGGATTTCTCGCGCAATCCGATTTCGCTCTTGTAAACTACCATTCTCTTCTGCTTTGAGGGCATAACTGCGAATCCGTTGATTGGCGATCGCCAGTTCTTCTTTGGCTTGCTTTTCGGCTAGAATTCGATCGATTAACAATTGCAAGCTGAATAATATTCCGCCAAACAAGACTATGAAACCCCAGCGAAATCCATCCCGACGTTCCCGTCGATTTGGCTCTGGAGATCGAGGTTGAGTGGTTTGAATATGCGTGGGATTTTGAAATCTCTCACCTAACCGAGGTGGTAGACGGCGGCTTGGAAATAAGTTCATGGTCATCAGATACAATCCAAATATTCCCGCAGTCAGCCACAATCGATATTGTCGATCGAAGATCAGATAACTTCTAATCACTACAATAATGTAAAGCAAACTAGCTGGACGCATTCCCACACTAGCAGCGATTAAAATTAAAATGATTTGGGCGATCGTATAAATAACTCGAATTGATGTACTTTTAGCTAATGGTAGGCGCAATCCCATTCCTGCCAGTATTGCTACAATCCCGATGTTTAGCCATTTTGGTTCGAGCAACTGTGCTTCATATGGAGAAACTTCCAATGTCATTACCACTGCAAACAAAATCCATTCAATGTATAGTAATAATCTCAATGGATGGCGCATGGCTGTTCAACAACGGGAAATAGAGGGGAAGTGGGAAAGATATATACTCTACTTTCTAAACATAACTGGATTTGTTCCCAAATCGCGCATTACCTTAGTCATGATTCGGGTTAATTAGAGCCATGACTGGGAGTAGATTATTTGTATAATCGATCGTGACTTTAGCTCGATGTGGGCAGAATCGCGAACCGGATAAGATAGCTACATGGAAATCAAACATAGCTCCAAACCAAACTACCCCAATCCCACCATGTTAGAAAAAGTCGCTACATTACTACCCCTGCTGGCACTGATTATTGCGACTCCATCATTTGCGGCTGGTAACTCCCCTAGCCACAGCCATCGTCATGGACAAATTGCTGCTGGCGAGATGGGGCGACAGATGAACAATCTCAATCTGACTCCAGCACAAAAGACCAAAGTGGATGCACTCCGAGCAGCTACTAAGACTCAAATGGATGCAGTTTTTACGCCCGAACAACGTCAACAACGCGAACAAATGAAGGCGCAACGCCAAGCCAACAAGCAAGATGGCAATGGCATGAAGCTCACCGCAGACCAAAAAACGAAAATTAAAGCGATTCGGGACGCTAATAAAGAGCAAGTTAAAGCGATTCTCACCCCTGCCCAACAAGCACAGATGGCTCAAGGTGGCGGCTGGGGCAAAGGTAATAAGCTAAACCTTACTTCTGACCAAAAAGCCAAAATGCAGCAGCTACGGGCATCTGCAAAGGCGCAAATGGATGCAGTCCTCACTCCTGCCCAACAACAGCAAGCTAAAGCACGTCAAGATCGTCGCCAAGCAATGGGTGGTAACTGGAAAGGTATGGCTCTGACCGCAGATCAACAAGCGAAAATTAAAACTATTCGTCAATCTAGCGATCGACAATTGGACGCAATTCTCACCCCAGAGCAACAAGCTAAACGAAAATCTCACAAACAGGGCGGATGGAATAAATAGGACTAATTTCGATCACCTCAATCGGATCGAGATGTTAGTAATTAGCGTAGATCTAGGGCGGGCACAAGGCCACGCCCCTACGCAATTAATCTGTCGGGGTACCCATGAAGCGGCGTTGTTACTAGTCTCTACAGGATCGGTGCAAGCTGTGATTTAATCCAATTACTCAGCACGGGATTGACCAATTCAGGTGCTTCATCTTGGGGACAATGACCGACATCTGGTAATTCCACAAACTCATCAACTGTAGAGACATTCATCAATTCACGCCCTAATCCGATCGGTTCCCACGGATCGGCAGCACCCCAAATGGCGATCGCCGGACATGATAATTGCGGTAATAGATCCTCTGGTAATGGACCCCAGGAATAGGCCGTAAACTTCAAGAATACGTCCGCCGCACCCTGATCTGCGGCTGGAGCCATCAGAATATCGATTAGTTCGTCACTGACGGCTTCAGGGCGATGGTAGGCTTGCAACAGGATTTTGCGAACTACCTTACGTTGGGCGAGTTGGTTAAAAAAGAAGTTGCCAATGTCTGGTATATTGAGAACAGACTGGAGGACTGGTGTACCCCAACGGCGATACCAGGGCATAGTGACTCGTTTGCGATCGTGTAATAGTCGCAGCGAACAATTGAGCATTGCTACACCTGTAAATAATTTTGGTTCAGTTACCGCAGCTTGCAACGCCACAATACAGCCGATCGAATTACCAACTAAAGCCGTCGGACTGCCAATTATTTCCCGACAAAAATCAATAACTAATGCTGCCCAGGTTTCAAAGGTGTACTCAATTGCAGCACTAGGTTTGGGTTTTGCAGAAGTTCCAAAGCCAATTAGATCGATCGCATAACACCGACAATTTTCAGCTAGCACCGGAATATTCTTGCGCCAATGTCCGACCGAAGCACCGAAGCCATGAATCAATAATACCGCCGCGCCAGTCTCGCCAGCCGTCTGATAATTAATCTGATATCCCCGCCACATCCAGGTCCAATTTGCAATTGGAGTCGCGATCAAATTCATAGATTAAACAATATTTTCTAGCAAGATTATTCTAACGCGATCCAGATTAGGCTTTGTAGCTATCACTAGTATTATTTACCTAAATGACTGGATCTGTATTGAACTACTCCACACTATCCGACCGATCGCGATAAACTAGAATATTGCTCTCTTGTTCTCAGAATTTTATGTCGCTGCCGATCGTTGCTATTATAGGTCGTCCCAATGTGGGTAAATCCACACTCGTCAATCGTTTGGCGGGCGCAAGGGAATCGATCGTGCATGATGAGCCAGGAGTTACCCGCGATCGTACATATCGTCGGGCATTTTGGCAAGATCGTGAGTTTGTGGTCGTCGATACGGGTG
>JAJAYU010000287.1 GCA_026786125.1 Chamaesiphon sp. | reverse complement strand
GGCTAAACATTCATCAATTTGTGCGCTAGTAAAATCTAGGATGCCGTACTGTCCGAGTTTTACGGCTTGAGACTCGGCTTTCAATCGATTGCCCCCGCAAGCTTCACAGGGTTGATTGGTCAGGTATTGTTCGAGCTTTTGTTTCTGCAATTCTGAGGCATCATTGTATTGCCGATCAAGGATTTTGACGACTCCCTTAAACTTGCGATGGTCATCCATATCTTCCATCCAAATTGGTTCTTCACGACCGTATAATATCAACCCTTGCTGTTCGGGGGTGAGTTTATTCCACGGTGTATCTAAGGCAAATCCGGCGGCTTGTCCTAAGCTATATAATAGGGATAAATAATAGGCATTATCTTTGTCTGACCAAGGAGCGATCGCATGATAGATGGCAGCGGCTGGATCGGGAATAATTAATTCAGGATCGAATGTCCGCGAACTGCCTAATCCATGACAGGCTGGACATGCCCCGTAGGGCGAGTTAAACGAGAATAAGCGCGGGGATAATTCTTCCATCACAGCACCATGTTCGGGGCAGGCGAATTTTTCTGAAAAGACTAGTTCCGTGGGCGATTTTTCCTTGTTTTCCGTAGATATATCTTCTATAATAGAAATGGTGACTATACCCTCTCCGTGACGTAGAGATGTTGTCAAAGAGTCGGATAAGCGCGATTCGATTCCTGCTTTATTTACCAACCGATCGACCACGATTTCGACGGTATGCTTCTGATTTTTATCTAATACAATCCGATCGGCCAATTCGCGAATTTCGCCATTGATTCTGACTCGCACAAAACCTTCAGCAGCGAGACTAGATAAGACCTTTTGATGCGTCCCCTTCTTCCCGCGCACAATCGGAGCTAAAATTTGAAACTTGGTTTTTTCAGGTAGAGCGCGAATCCTGTCGCTCATTTCATCGATCGTTTGAGGTGCGATCGATCGATCGCATTGGGGACAATGGGGCGTACCTGCGCGACCGTATAATAAGCGAAAATAATCATAAATTTCCGTCACTGTCCCAACAGTCGATCGGGGATTATTAGAAGTAGACTTTTGATCGATCGAGATTGCTGGACTTAGACCTTCGATCGCATCCACATCTGGCTTATCCAGTTGCCCCAGAAATTGCCGCGCATAAGCACTCAGCGACTCCACATATCGCCGCTGACCCTCCGCAAAGATCGTATCGAAGGCCAGAGACGATTTGCCCGAACCAGACACCCCCGTGAACACAATTAATCGATCGCGTGGCAGCTCCAAACTAATATTTTTGAGGTTATGCTGTTTGGCACCACGGATACGAATGGTGTCTCGGTCAGTTGAAGCCATAGGGTAGAAGCTCGTATTTCACAATGGGGCAAACTTCTGTTTTAACACAAATAAGTGGTGTCAGAGCATTGCCAGCATAGATTGATCCCCACTCCAAATACTAAATTACCCTATCTTTGATCGGAAGACAGGGTAATTCATAATTTTGGCATCACATTCAGCGTGATTAGACAGAGCCGACGTTACGCGAACAAAAATGAGTCAACCAAACTCAACCATCGATCTTGTTACCGCCGCTGAATCTAATCCAACGGTGATTAGCCTGCGGAAAGGATTGAGAAACTACTTAGAACTGGGATATTGGCCAATAATAAATAGCCAACTGCCGCTCCACCAACGCCACCAATTAAGAACGCCGAAGTAAATTCACTCCAACCTTTTTGATTATTGAGATTGGCAGGTGCGGTTGGCGCAGCAACGCTAGCCAATGGTGGGCCGGGGTTAGTGCTGGTATAGAGCGATAGACAAGCAGTCAGAATTACTACGAGTCCAATTGCTCCTCCCAAGCCAGCTAGATAAGCTTGGTCGGTGTGACGAAGCGGGCCTAGCATGGTAAAAGGACCAATTAGCAAATAGCCGTGTGCCATGCCGACTTCCAATCCCCGTCGCTGTGCGGATAAACCGTTGCGATAAACAGGTAAGTTGCTAATGAAAGATTTGATGATTCCGGTAGAGTTGACTGGAGTAGCTAAGTTGCTAACTTCAGGATTAGGACTACTAACAGCTTGACTGGCCATGAAAAACCTCTCTATGTAATTAACGGATGGACTTTAGGCTTTAGGATTTAGGCTTTAGGCTTTGGGCTTTAGGCTTTGGGTTTTAGGCTTTAGGCTTTTCAAGATTTCCAAACGCTAGCGTTCTTCGTTCTAATTTCCTAACAACTAATCCTTAATTCCTAACAGCTAATCCCTAAAGCCTAATCCCTAACACCTAATTTACAAAGGATGAAATAATAAGTCGGGGAAGAACCGATTAAATTCAATGATAATACCCGCAGTGAATGTCATCCAAACTGCTGCCAAGACTGGAGCAGTAGATAGAAATCTGACGAAATTTGGCATGAAATATCTCCAGGATTGAAAGTTGAAATAACTTGGTTTGTGCCTGTGGGAATTTGGTGAAGCTAGAGCTTTGACTGGTAGACTACTCAGTTTTAGTTACATTGCTGTGAACCGTTAACTTTAAGCTGCTACCGATCGCCACTGATCTAACTTTACCGAGGAGAAACAGTGATTTCACTATCTTTAGCAACTAACTTACCAGAGGTGAATTCACCCAAGGCAGAAGCAGGCCAAGCAAATCCACCCAACATGCAGTTGATTGCGAGGGGTAAATCGATGATGATTTCTTTTTCTTCAGGATTGTCGCCTTTTTTGATAGCGATGATGTAAGCACGGCCTACCCAACCAATCCAACCAGCGATGTAGAGAAATAAGATCCCAGGAATCAAGAAGTCGCCTGCCCGATCGAGCCTGCCATCTACAATCAGATGTGGCAATCCTTCAGGTCCACACAGAGCTTGCTCATAGCGAGCAAAGCGTTTTTTGCCAGAGTCAGGGTCATCGGTCGTATTTCGCGCTGTTTTCGCACGTTGCTGAAAAGCAGGTGTGTCACCGCAACGGGTGAGTCCAGCTACTTCTGAAGCAGATGCGATCGGCGTAAAGTTCAACCAGAGACAAAGGGCAAAGACAAAAGCTAATAGTTTTTGCATAGTAATTGTTTCTTTATGTAACAAAACAAATAGTTTTATTTGCAAAATACATAATCGTATTTTCGATCTGCTTTGGCAAAAAAACTATAATGGTCTTCTGGACAGCTTGAGCAAGATTTGGCGATCGACCAAAAATATCACCGATCTTGTAAGGTTGGGGATACTTTAGCCACTAGCGATTGCTCAATATGAGATCGCTATTTAAGTTAATGTATTATCTGAATCAACAGCTACACTACCTCGCTCGCCAAATTATTTACTTGTATTTTCATCTTTAAAATTAGCAGCTAATGACAACAGTTTTATCAATTGAAACAAGTTGTGACGAAACTGCGGTAGCAATCGTTAACAATCGTAAAGTTTGCAGCAGTGTCATCGCCTCTCAAATCCCCATTCATACTCAATATGGGGGTGTGGTTCCCGAAGTTGCATCACGGCAACATTTATTAACAATTACCGAACTAATTGCCCAAGCAATTGAAGAAGCAGGGATTAGTTGGGCTGAAATCGACGGCATCGCCGCAACTGTCGCACCTGGATTGGTTGGCGCGCTGATGATTGGCATGACTGCGGCAAAAACCTTGGCAATTTTGCACAACAAGCCATTTTTGGGTGTGCATCATCTGGAGGGCCATATTTACGCATCCTATTTGAGTTCACCAGAGTTGCAGCCACCATTTCTCTGTCTACTGGTATCGGGGGGACATACGAGCCTGATTAATGTCCAAGCTTGCGGCATATATACCGAACTCGGAGCTACCCGCGATGATGCTGCTGGCGAAGCCTTTGATAAAGTTGCCAGACTATTAAACCTGGGCTATCCAGGCGGCCCTGCAATCGATCGATTGGCAAGCCAGGGCAATCCAACTCTTTACCCCTTGCCAGAGGGCAACATCTCCCTCCCAGGCGGTGGTTTTCATCCCTATGATTCCAGCTTTAGTGGTGTCAAGACAGCGGTGCTCCGACTCGTCCAGAAATTGCAAGCTGAAGGTCAAGAATTGCCTGTGGCAGATATTGCTGCGAGTTTTCAACATAGCGTCGCTAAATCTCTGACTAAACGGGCGATTCGATGCGCGATCGATCACAATCTCCAGACGATCGTGATCGGCGGCGGTGTGGCAGCCAATCGTGGCTTGAGATCTGCATTACAAGCCGCAGCGAGCAAGCACAATATTCAGGTGTTGTTTCCACCGATGGAATATTGCACTGACAATGCCGCAATGATTGGTTGTGCTGCGGCGGAACATCTAAATCAGGGGCATACTTCGCCCCTAAATTTAGGCGTACAATCGCGGCTATCAATTATGGAAGTGATGAGTTTGTATGAATAGGGTGCAAGCTGTGAGCAACCACATTAAAAGATTATTTCGGGACAACTTGCTCTCTTGACTGAATTCGCCGCAGTCGAATCTCTTGCTCGGCAACTTGTTGCCTGAGCAACTGGAGTTGAGCTTGGGTGGTTTGCTTTTGAGATTCCAAGAGTTGGGTTTCCGACTTCAACTTTGCCATGCGGACATTATGGTCATCGGTACGCCCTGGTTGATAGGTAATCCCTAGATATAAGGTCATATTTCGACCATCGAGGGTATTGACTGCCCCACCCAAATTTAGCCCAAAGTCATTCTCCGTATTGATTGGATTTTGAATGACTGGACTGAGGGGGATATTTGGAAAGTTAACTTGCTGAGTAGTTTGAGGACTAGTCTGGATCACGTTATTGCCAGTGGAGTTATTGCCGACAGTAGAATTGACATTTGCAGTTTGGGATTGGGCGATACTAGCGAGAAGTAGTAGCCATACTGAAATGAATGTAGCTCTAGCTAAATATTTGATCATCACGATTTGTCGAATAAAGATGTTCTCTATATAGATGTCGTTGATGCACGGGGGATTTTTGTGCGGCTGCTTTCGATCTAGTTACTTGCTAGTGATGACGGGGCACTCGCCAGTAACGAGATCGAAATCGCGCCTCTAATTTCAGAATAACATTTCGCCAGTGATCTTAAGACGATCGAAGATCTGGGGAAATAGCTGTAGTAAATGAAAATGAAGATTATTTTTGAGAATGCTGCATAAACTCCGAGACTCATCAGTGAAGTTAATCACAGCCAAATACAGACTAGTATCCAAACTCCTGCTCTTAAGCAAAACTTTCCCCGTAAATAAGTATTCCAAACATCGAACCAAAAAAATCGATCTACACCATGTCGATTTTTTGATTGATTTAATGATCAAGACTAGATCTAAGTCAGACAAAATATCAGCGATGCGATCTAAATCACGCCTCTGGCTTCGGAATAATAGCTGGTTAGTGACTTAAAGATGATCGCCAATCCGTTATGGGTAGATATTTTAAGCAAAGATGTTCTTGTTTTTGAAACTACCCTGCATAAAATTTGATAGCCATTCGTAAAGTTAATTAGAGACAAACAAACACAATTCAAAAGTCTCAATCACACCAATAACTATTATCTTCAGAGAAAACATCATGAACTCAGCTACAATCTTTGCTTCGATCGTTACAGCAATTGCGTTATTCCCTGCGGCTAGTTGGGCTGGTAATGTCAGCGGCAATAGTCAAGAAGCTAATCTAAATACTGTCATCGTCGGCAATAACAATACTTCAGTGATTGAGACACAACAAAAGAATATCGGCCTCCAAAAAGCTGGTTCCGTCGGTACTAACGTTGGTGGCACTAGCCAAAGAATCAATGCAAGCACACTTATTGTTGGTGACGGCAATACTGACATCAAAAAAGCTGTTCAAGCTGTGATTAATGCTCAAAAAACTAAATAATCTTAACTCACCTGCATAAAAAGTAAGAGTCATCCGTAAAGTTAAATAGAGCCAAACACAGGCTACTTCAATTTCAATCTAATTCTAAACTCATCACTAAAATATTCGGAGCAAACATCATGAACTCAGCTAAAATATTCGCTACTATCGTTACTGCAATTGCGTTATTCCCTGCGGCTAGTTGGGCTGATAATGTCAGCGGTAATAGTCAAGAAGCTGTCTTAGATTCTACTACAATCGGCACTGGTAACGTTGGAGTGATTCAAACCAATCAAAAAATTATTGATGCTCAAAAATCTGGTCACTTTGGCACCAATGTTACTGGCAACAATCAACACATCACTGGCAGCACAACTACCCTCGGTGATTATAACGTTGATGTTAAAGAAGCTGCTCAAAAGATCATCAACGGTCAAAAAACTAAATAGTTTAGGTCGGGAGTTAGTTAGAATCAAACACTGCTCTGGTTCTAACTACATTCTTTAATTCACATCGATTTTGGAGTAACGCATCATGAAGTCAACTAAAATCTTCGCTCTCATTGTTAGTATAATCGCCCTATTTCCTACTGCTAGCTGGGCCGATGAAATGAGCATTAACCAAGAAATTAATATGAATTCAACCATCACTGGCAACGGTCGCGTCACCAGTATTGAGACCGAGCAACGTAGTGTCCATTCTTCACCACAGGGTCGTTATAGCCGCAAGAATACCCGAATTTATCATACGATTAATGGCCGATCTGCAAATGTCGGCACGATATCCGCCAGAAAAAGATTTAAAAAGCAGTTACTGGACAAGATTATGCAAGAGCAAATCATCAAGCAACGTGCTCAAATCGAAGATTAATTACCGACTACTTAATTAATAACCACTTATTTTAATTCACCTCACACCTTCAGGAGTTTATCATGTACGCAAAATTCTTAGTCACTAGCATCCTCTTCACTATCGCTTTGCTCCCCATTGCTCCTCAGTCTGCTCATGCGCTCGGTTGTGTCAATGTTGATATCAGCAATCAGCTCAATCTCGCTGGCAAAAATGGTCAGGGCAAACAAACAAACAACGTTAATCAAGAGATCGACTCCAACTGCATCGGCAATACCAGCGTTCATAACACTACTCAGGTTAATGTTAGTCCCGAAGGTGCAAATCAAACCCGCAATAGCAATCAGTTCCTGGGTGGATCTGGTAGTAGCGTGATTCCGGCTAGCGTCATGGGTGCAGGTAATGTAAATTTCCACACAGGCACACAGACTAATATTCAAACCCCTGCACTCAACCAAAACTTTCCCCATAAATAAGTATTCCAACCATCGAAACTAAAAAATCGATCTACACAAGGTCGATTTTTTTGGCTCAATTTAATGATCAAGACTTTACACCGAAGCAAAAAAACTTCGATTTTGATATAATCATCGGTAGTAAAAGTTGAGGCTTTTGCCCAACAATAAATATGACCAGTTAAGATTATGCCGCCAGTTGGTGTTGGTGCTAGCCGCTTTGCGTCTGCTCTGGAGACAGGGACAGCAAAGCTTTGGGTGTTATTAATTGGGGTGAACCAATACCAAGATCCGACATTTCCCGCACTCAAATATGCGGCGATCGATTGTCAGGGGATTGGCATCGCATTGGCAGCCGCGACCGATCCTTTTCCCCACAAAGAATTTTTGATTCACAACGATTTGGTCGAGCAAACTCCCAGCTTGGCTAGAGTCGAGTTCAGCTTGCGTCGATTGGTGGCAGAGGCACAAGTCCAGGATACGATCCTGATTTATTTTTCTGGACATGGAGTCGTTGAACCGATCGAGCAGCAGACTGTCTTATGCTTATCCGATACCGATCGACAACATCTGCTCAATACTGGTTTACCAATTCAAGTAGTGCTGGAGTTGCTCCGCCATTGCGCTGCTCATAGTCAATTACTGTGGTTGGATGCCTGTCATAGTGGCAATATGCGATCGCTAGAACAGTCCCCAAAAAGTAGAGCCGGGTTAGAAATTGATCGACATTTACGATCAACAGAATCTGGTCGCATTCAGCTCAATCCTAGTACTCAATTACTGGCATCACTCCGCCAAGCGGTCAGCAACAGAGGATTCTACGCCCTCTTGTCCTGTGATGAAGGACAACAATCTTGGGAATTTCCCGATCTGGGACATGGCGTATTTAGTTATTATTTGATGCAGGGCTTGAATGGAGCAGCCGCAGATGACCAAGGCATAATTGATGCGGATAGCTTGTATCGATATGTCTACCGCCAGACGATGCAGTATATTGATCGCACCAATCAGCAAGTTCGATTGGTAAATCAAGTCAAGCGGGAACGCGGCGAACTGAGTCGCGCGCCTGAGTACTCACACCAGACACCCAAACGGATCGTGTCTGGGGTAGGCGAAATCATTTTAGGCGTTGTCTCTGTGACGACTGCCGTCACTCCAGATCGATCTGCGCTAATTATCGATGGCGGAGCTGAAGATCTCAGTAGTGAATTGGATACCCTCAGTCATGTCCTCACCCAAGAGGGTAAATTTACCCTCGATCGATTTACGCCGCCGTCAGATACCGCTGCCAGCTCCTCAGCCTCAGTCGAAGATCGGATTCAGACCTTTTTGGGTGAAACTGATACTAATCAGCAAGATCGATCGGCTCAACCAATTTCTACTCGATTATTATACCTCCGGGGACAGATTGCCGATGTTCTAGTCGATCGACAGCAGAGCCAATCTATCGGCGCAGATGCGTGGTTGATCCTGAGCAATGGAGCAAAATTGAGCCGGACTTGGCTGGGACAAAAATTGCGCCAATCTAGTCACAATCAGCAAATCGTGATGATTGATGCTCCAGGTGCCAACTTTACCGTCGAATGGGTAGACGCGCTCAAGCTGCTCTCTGGCAACCTCTGCGTGATTGCTTGTGCTGCACCCATTGAAGATGCCGAACTATTTATTCAAGTGCTGATTGAAGCTCTAATTTCTGCGGCACCCCAAATCGGTGTACCTGTGGTCAGTTTATTTACACGACTGCAAACCACCCTAGATGCCTTGGGAGTTCCCTGTTATCTATTTTTGTCAGGTACTCAAGAGCTAATTGAAATCGTACCTGCCACCGAACTGGAGCCAGTTGAGCTAGTTGAACTGCCACAGTCGCCAGTTGTTGCGCTAGATCTGCCGTCACCATCAGCCAATCTACAATTTGAAACCGCGCCAGATCTCACTTTTGGACAAGACCATACCTATTTACAATCACCGCCGCAAAATACTACCACAGTCACAGACTCAATCGAAACTAGCTTGGTATCAATTTTGGCCAAATTAGTCGGGCCGATCGCCCCAACGTTGATCGCGCGTGCTCAGGGCGAAAACTCAACTGCAACGATCGAAAACTTGAAGATGATCTTACCAGATCGATTTAAAGCTATTTTTAGCCAACAGGTGCAATTATTATTTGTGCAACCAGTGATCCCCCCACCATCAAAAGTTGAGCAGCCGTCGATCAAACCGAGTGTTGCCGATCGATCTTTCCATGTTGCCAGTGGTCGAGGGGTGGCGATCCAGCAACCTGTTGCAGTTGATGAATCCTTGCTCCGTACCTATGAGCAGGAACTAAATTTAGCGATCGGTCCGATTTCTCAGTACATCATGACTCGCACGCGCAAGGCACATCCGCAGCTATCTGCACCAGAATTGATCGCAGCTTTAGCTAGCAACATCACCGATGCTGATCAAGCCGACCTATTCCGCCGGAAGTGTAGCGGCAAATCCTAATGGAAACT
>JAJAYU010000286.1 GCA_026786125.1 Chamaesiphon sp. | reverse complement strand
TCTACACTCTAGAAGGTCTAGAACAAGGTGAATATAGTCTCAAAGTCAGCGATTTATCACCCAAAATCGATAAGCTCAAGATCATCCCCATATCCCCATCTACCCAAGAAGTCAATCTCACGATTGAGATCCCTGCTGATGCCACAACAACACCGCCAAGTCCAGTACCTACGGTACCTACAGTACCTACAGTACCTACACCAGTAACTAAACCAGCTAAAATGGGTCTGAGCGTGATGATCGATCAACAAGTGAATTTCTAAACTAAACATATAAATATCAGCCCAAAATCGTCCTGATCTAGATTTGTTACAAGTGTAGATAGTAATGGGAATAATAGCTATATTCCCATTACTATCTACACCCCGAATCCAACCAGGATCGCTATTTTGTCATGTTTAAATATTCGATCGCTTTCGCGCTGGCTAGTTGTTCTAGCCTACTGGCAACTCCGAGCCTAGCTCAAGACAGTCAGATCAGCTTCAGTGGACAAGTATTACCCCAATGTAGCCTAGTAATGATCGATAGCATTCCGACTAGCGGTAACAATGCTAGCTTTACCCTAGTGGGCAATCGGGGGGCAATTACAACGGTTTGCAATACTAGTAGCACCTTATCCGTAACCATCGATAAAACTGCAAGTGTTCTCACAGACCCAAATACCAAAATTCGGTTTTCGACTGGCGGTACAGGTATTTATGCTGGAGCCAGTCTCAATAGTAATTATCAAGATACCGCTAGTTATAGCACCAATGGAGTTACTAGTGCGATCGGCGATACTGCTCAGATTGAAACCAATTCATCAGCTACTCAAAATCCGGCTGAATTGATCGTCGTTTATGCCAGTCTAACTCCCCAATAATGTGCTCTCTAAATTTCAGATTGGACTCGATCGATTCTAACTCAGTCAGAGTGTGAGGATCGATCGACCGTGAATTTCTAGGCGATGGCTATAATCCAGAAAGCTTGACCTTAGCAATGATGCCAACTATAGTTGGCTATAATAAAAGAAGGGAGGGTTCTGATTTTGGCAGGGGTACTAGAACCGAAGCAGATTGTCTTTTATGCCGATGAAGACGGTAATGAGCCGTTCCAAGTTTGGCTTGCCGATCTGCGAGACACCAAAGGTCGGCGAAGAATTCTCAACCGTCTACTACGAGTACAGCAAGGTAATTACGGTGATGTCAAACTGATAGGTGAGGGACTTTCTGAACTACGTCTGTTCTTTGGCCCAGGATATCGAGTGTATTTTGGTGAAGATGCGGGCAAGTTTGTTGTCATACTCTGTGGCGGAGACAAAGACAGTCAAATCCAAGATATCGAAAATGCTAAAGCTTACTGGCAGGAATATCAAACTAATGCGAAATTTTAGAACCCTTGATCAAGTCACGGAAGAGTATTTTCGCGATCATCCTGATGAGATCGATGACTATCTGATGGAAATCTTCCAAGACTTTGCTGAAGATAATGATACCGGAGCATTATTAGCATCATTACGCATTATTGCTCGTGTCAGGGGGATCACCGATATGGCAGCACGCATCGGTATGACTAGACAAGGAATACAGAAAGCCTTGTCCGATGATGGCAACCCACGCCTTGGAAATGTCACATCCATTATGAAAGCTATGGGTTATTGTTTGGTACCACAGAAGCTACCACAATCGCAGCAAGGATAGAGCCTGTCAGATTGGGGTGTACCCCAGATTCTATCTCAATCCGAGTGTGAGGATCGATCGACTTCGCTATTTAACTTACTGAATTATGTCGCCTTTGTTACAAATGCTCAAAAATACTCGATCGCACTGACCGATACTTATACATTTGTTTAAGCGATCAGTTAACACGCACCCTAAATCTGAGTTAATAAAGAAAATATCTAGCTTTACATTGCGATCTAGGCGTATGGAAATGTTGGGAATCAAGGATATGCAGCAACTGAATCAAGGGATTCAGCAGCTCTATACTATTCACAATTTGGACACATTTGGGCTGGACACACTCAAAATTATTGATCGACTTGTACCTGCAGATCTCCCAAGCTTTCAGTCCACTCACGTTCCCACCCGCCAGCTGTCAGGTGTTGCTCTGTATCCCTCTCCCGAATTTTTCACACCCGAACTCACAGCAGTCGTTCAGCAACACTATCGCCAGCATCCAATTGTTGAGCATCTGGAGCAGACTTTTCATGGAGCTTATAAAATCTCGGATTTTGTCAGTCAGCAAGCATTCCACCGCCTGGAAGGACTGTATCAGCAGTACTTACGCCCTTTTGGAATCGAAGATCAAATGACTCTGTTTCTACCACCGGATCGTTCGATTAGTTCGGCACACCTTGCCCCAAAAGATGAAACTTTAGTTGGATTCGCACTAAATCGTGCTGAACGCAGTTTTAGCGAACGCGATCGATTAATCCTCAATTTACTCCGCCCTCACTTATTTCAAGCCTATACTAACGCTCAAAAATTTCGACAACTAGAACAAAATGCCTGCCAGCTTCAGGAATTATTAGATGATCTGGGGACGATTGTTTTGAATACTGAAGGGCGGATTATCTCGATCGCGCCGCAAGCAATTATCTGGCTCGAAACTTACTTCATAAAATCTAGCTATTGCACTCAAATTCCCGATCATTTGTGGTCATGGGTAAAGCATCAAGTCGATTACTTGGCACATAAGCCTTGCCTGGACAAGGTTTGTAGACTTTTGCGTGTCCAGAAAAATGGACGAGAATTGACAGTTCGACTGATATTAGAATCTGATCTGCGATATCTATTGCTATTAGAAGAACAGACATTATCCTCATTCGATTTTCTCAAATTTTTAGGTCTAAGTCAGCGAGAAACAGAGGTGCTGCAATGGCTAATGCAGGGTAAAGACAATAAATATATTGCAGTTCAACTAACTATTAAAGTCAGTACAGTGCGTAAACATCTAGAAAATATTTATCTCAAATTGGGTGTGCGGAGTCGGGCAGAAGCGATCTCTTACGCATTGGATAAATTGGGATTGTTGCAGTCTCGATCTCTGATTAAATAATCTAAGTTGCTATCTATAACTCCAGCGGTTTTAGTCTCTAGGCTACTCTTAGTCCCAAACTCGCACTAATGTAAATTTCTCTTTATACTTAGATTCGTCAATTGACGTATCGACATCTAAGTGGCCAGTACTTGATAATACATTCAGAGCTGACTACTCGTGGTTCTACATTTTAGCCAACCTTAGACAGCCAGAGATGTGTGGAGAATAGAATATAGACAGGGTGGTACCATCTATATTCCTACCGCACTCAATCAAAAGAAGTTTTAGGCTTGAGCGTATATGCCGTCCTACTTGTGGCTGTGGGTGGAAAGGGTGGTGGTTGAGTGGCAGATCTGAGACTGTAGCTAAACGCTAATAGCTTCAACCAGATCCGTGGCGATTTGGCTTCCAACCAGGGTTGAATTTGGGTAGCTAGAGCTGGAATCCAGCTAGCAAATAAGAAATTAACGATCGCATTCAATCCGAACACGATATAAGAACCTAACCAGCGAAAGATATCTTTGGCTCCGGCAATTTTCCAGATCCATAGCAATAATGCGGGATTCTGTTTAGCGGCTTTGAGTGCCAGTCGATTGAAGGTAATCCAATCAGTCCGATCTTTGATAAAGGTATCGGCGACTGCTGGTGGTTCGTTTGCGAGTAATCCAAAGAAAGTATTTAGCGTGGCATTGATCCGCGCAGGTGGTAAGGACATCCCTGTCGGCACCATCATCCCCTTAGAAAATAGCCATGTCACCGCCACATTGCTTTGATAAGCACGAATCCGGCTGAGTGCATCGGTGTCGAGCAGATCGTGTTTGAGGGCAGTATCGAGTAGGTGAGTCAGGCGGGGTAGATTGCGAACGAGGGAACCAAAGCCAGTGAATACTAGCGGTGACTGGAGTGAAGCTGCATCACCGATCGCAATTAGTCTGTCAAATGCTACCACTCGATCGCTACTACTAACTGTAAAATGCCCAGGAATATAGCCAAACGTTGGTTTCCGCCATACCAATTTGTCCATATCGCAGCGACGATACTCTGGCAAAATCGTAAAGAAATCCTCATACATTTCTAGCAAAGAGCCAGGATTCTCAGGATTTACCTGATGGTAGTGGAAGAGATAAACGGTGATTTCTGTACCTGCACCTGGAAATAACTCCCAAATTAATTGCCGTCCCCGCGAGATATCCCCGTGACTGAATAATACGTCCCCATATTTGGCATCCCACACTTCTGGCTCAAAGCCACTAGAGATTGCCGCCCCCACTGTCGGACAGACACTATCAAAAGCATGAACTCCATTTAACTGCCACGCAATTGGCGAAGCTGTACCCATTGCATCTACCAGTAGTCTACCCCGTGCGATTCTTGTTTCCCCAGTCGGTAAATACTGGCTAGTAACGACCGTTTCTAGCTCCGATACATCCGCACGGCTGAATTCCGTCTGATCCCAGATTTCCCCACCTGCTTGACGCAATTTGTCCCCGCAGACGCGCAGTAATGCCTCGGCATCTAGGCAGATATTCAACACTGTCGGCGTAGACAATACTTTCGCTTTGCAATTAGCCGGATTGTTCGCATCAAAGAACTTGCTAAATCCATCCACATATTCCCGCGCGATTACCCCCTCAAACTCCGCTGGGGTAAATAAATCTAAATCGATTAATCGCTGAAATTCATCACGAGAGATATTCAACTCCCGATTCATCCGCCCAAAGGGTAGGCGTTCCAGTAACAGCACGCGATAACCCAATCGCGCCATCACCGCCGCATGAATTACGCCTAGCGCGCCGCCGATGTAAATTAGATCGTATTTCTGCTGGTTAGTTGCAGCTAGATGTGAGGTATCGTCTACCCGAAATAATACCTGCTTGGGCTGCTGGGGATTTTTGACTCCTTCCCGCCACCGTTTTTCCCACCAATACACCCGCTGAAGATCTGCTTCTCCATTGGGCATTTTCTGAAAATACTTAACTGTCGTGGGGTAATAAGGCTCTAATGCTGCAAAGATTGACTGATTGCTCAGATCTATCTCCGGTGGCGCGGGATGAGTTGGCGGAAATTCTTGTCTGATTTTAGCTGTTAATGCTGTGAGGAGCTGACTTTCACCCGCGATCGATCGATCCGCCCACCGAAATACTTTTAGATAAGTAGTCCGCTGTAACGACCACAAAAAGATCGATAATTCTGGAGTTGGGTTTGTGGCGTTAATCGAAAATTGCAGTCTCAACCCATCGGGTGTGACGATTGATTTGCCTATCTCTGGCTGCCATTCCTGCTGCAACCACGATCTGACTCGATCGAGATCTGGAGTAGGTATTTCGATGTATAGCAGCTCTTCCATAATCTTTTTTTTTAACCGCAGCGGTGCGCGCTTGTCGGGTTCCCCGACAGTATAGCGCAACAAGACAGAGGCGCAGAGAGCGCAGAGAAATTTAGAGTTACTAAAAATTAACCAATACCAGTTATTGTACTAAATAAGTTCGATCGTTTAGCTCAAATCCCATGCATTTAATTTTGTATAGCAAGGTAGGCTGTCATTTGTGTGAAGGCTTGCAAGAAAAACTGGAGCAAATTACTGACCTAGAGATCCAGCTCGAAATCAGAGAAATCACCACCAATCCCGATTGGTTCGATCGATATCAATACGAAATCCCCGTATTGTGCCTTCAGTCCAATGGCAACGAACAAACTATCCCCCGCTTCTCCCCCCGCGCCGATGTACCATACGTTCGCAAAATCTTAGCGCAATTTTCTAGGGATTAGCTTTAGGGATTATTAGTGGTTATTGATGCCCTAATCTCCCAGCTATCAATTATCAATTATCGATTAATTAACCCCCACTCACAGGCGGAATCAAAACCACCTCATCTCGATCGAGCATCATCCGATCGGGTTCGACAAACTCGAGATTGATCCCAAATCGGGTCACATCATGCCATTGGGCTAATTGGGGTTGATCGAGTGTCAACCTGTCTAATACAGCACTGACAGGGGTGTTTGGTGGAAATTGGTAAGTTATTTCTGGTGTACCAAAGGCTTCTTGATAAACAGCAAATAGTTTGATTGTGACAGTAATTTCGGCAGTTGGTGAAGTCATGAGATCGGGTGGGAAATAGGCTATCAACAATATTTAACGCTAGCGATTACGCGCTCTGACCGCTAACCATTATAATAAAGGGCGAGAATCAAAGTTATTTAATATAGGTAAGGATTGTGGTCGCTACTGTTCAATCACCCGCTACAGCGCGTCGAGTTGTATTTCCATTTACTGCCATTGTCGGGCAAGAGGAAATGAAATTAGCTCTGTTACTAAATGTGATTGACCCCTTTATTGGTGGGGTGATGATCATGGGAGATCGAGGTACGGGTAAGTCTACCACGATTCGAGCATTGGCAGATTTGCTCCCAGAAATTGACGTTGTTGCTGGGGATCCTTTCAATAGTCATCCCAGCGATCCAGATCTGATGAGTGAGGAATTGCGTCAGGAATTTTTGACCACTCATGCCGCCTATCCCATCGCGACGAAGAAAGTACCGATGGTGGATTTACCACTGGGTGCGACTGAAGATCGGGTATGTGGCACGATCGATATTGAGAAGGCTCTAGCTGAGGGTGTCAAAGCGTTTGAGCCTGGATTGTTGGCTAAAGCCAATCGCGGAATCTTGTATGTAGATGAAGTCAATCTGCTTGACGATCACTTAGTAGATGTGTTGCTGGATTCGGCTGCTAGTGGCTGGAATACCGTTGAGCGAGAAGGGATCTCGATCCGTCATCCCGCCCGATTTGTCCTCGTTGGTTCAGGAAATCCTGAAGAAGGCGAACTCCGCCCCCAATTACTAGATCGGTTCGGGATGCACGCGGAAATTCGGACTGTCAAAGAGCCAGAATTGCGCGTCCAAATCGTCGAGCAGCGATCGGATTTTGACCAAAACCCCAACAAATTTACAGTCGAATATCAACAGCCACAAGTCTCACTCCAACAGAAAATCGTTGAAGCTCAAACCAGATTGGTTGATGTCAGCCTTGATTACGATCTGCGGGTGAAGATTTCCCAAGTTTGCTCCCAATGCGACGTAGACGGACTCCGTGGCGATATCGTCACCAATCGGGCTGCCAAGGCTTTAGCCGCCTTTGAAGGGCGAACAGAGGTAACTGTGGACGATATCAGTCGGATCATCGCCCTGTGTCTGCGTCATCGGCTCCGTAAAGATCCACTGGAATCGATCGATTCTGGTTCCAAGGTAAATAAAGTCTTTGCTGAAGTATTTGGGATGGAATTGGGATAGCACCAATCACCAAACTGATCAATAAAGAGGTAAGCGTAATTCATAAATTACGCCTACCTCTTTTTTTTAGCCTGACATTTTGCCCCAATGGATAGAGCCATACATCTAATTCAAAAAATACAGCTAAATCGGATCATTGCCAAAAGTGGTGGAAATTTGGCTGGGGAATTGTTTTGTTTTGAGATCGTTGTGGGAACACTAGCTAAGTAAGCATCAAAGATCGATCTCTTTCTGTGATGGCAAACGTGCTGATAAGTACAGTAGCTCGGCTTCCGAAGCCAGCTTTACATTTAGCAGGCGATCTCGCAATCAGGATAGATGGGATGAAATAATGGTCCAAACTAACGATAAACCAGTAGCTCTGAGTTTTAAAGATCTAATTATTCAATTAAAAAGTATTAAGGCTAACTCCTTTAGCGGCAATCTGGTGGTCAAGATCGAGCCGAATTTAATCTGGACACTTGCGTTTCGGTTGGGACGAGTGGGCTGGATCAGCGGCGGCGTAGATGCACTTGATTGCTGGCAGCGGCATTTAGCTTTAGCGCAACTAGAAATACCGATAAATAAATTAGCAGATATCAATAATCCGGTTGAAAAATTATTAGACTCAAACATATTAGCAGATTTATTAACTGATGAATTAATCGATCAACAAAAGTGTACAGACTTAGTGACAGGCATGATTGTTGAATATTTATTCGATATCATTCAATTTAGTCAACACAGTGGCAATCGACTGTTTTTTAGGGCGATTGAAACTGGAGCTGGAAATATCAAATTAAATTTAGTTTTACCACTCCTAGAAATCGAGCCAATCCTGACTAAATCAATTCAGACATGGCAAGAATGGTCAAAATTAGAGTTGGGAGTTTACGCTCCCAGTCTATTTCCAACTATTTCTAAGTCTAGGGAAGAAATTGCCAAGGTTCTGGACGGATCGGATTTGTACCATACAGTGTTAGCAATTGATGGGAATCGATCGATCCGACGGCTAGCAGCAAATAATCGTCAATCTGTGGCAGAGTTCACCACCACATTATTACCATTATTTCGCTCTGGCTCTATTGGTTTATTACCCCAACCAAAATCGAAAACAGCTAAACCTGCTAACTTAGCCGTTAATAGTGACACACTGTCGCCATTGTCAGGTAGATTTGGGCAGACGACTGGTAGTTCGGCATCACTATTAAGTGCCCAAATCAAGCGAACTCCATTAATTGCTTGTATTGATGATAGTTTGTTGATTTATCAATCCCTAGAACGAATTCTCTCAGCAAATGGATTTAGACATTATGGAGTTCAAGATCCGCTCAAAATTATGCCGAGCTTGATTAGAAATAAACCAGATTTTATTTTTCTGGATTTATTGATGCCGATTACTAATGGTTATGAAGTATGTGAACAAATTAGAAAAACACCGAGCTTAAAGCATATTCCGGTAATTATTCTCACTGGTAAGGATGGATTGATCGATCGAATGCGATCAAAAATGGTTGGAGCAAATGGGTTTCTAGGCAAACCAGTCGAGTCAGAAGCAGTTCTGAAAATGATCGAAAAATATCTTCTTGGAGTAAGTAACTAGTCATGAGTCAAATTTTAATTGTTGAAGATAGTAAGGTAGAAGCGGATAAGTTGAAGAAATGTTTGGAAGGCAAAGGATTTTCGATTTTAGTCGTGACTAGTGGTGAAGAAGCCGAGCTGAGACTTAAAAGTTTCAAACCAAATCTGATTGTACTCGATGTGATTTTACCTGGAGAAAGTGGATTTGAGCTATGTCGTAAACTCAAGACTGAGCCATCTACGCAAAGCATTCCGATCGTAATGTACTCGACTAAAGATAAACAAATAGATCGAACTTGGGGTGATATGAGTGGTGCTGATGCTTATCTAAGTAAAACAGTAGACGAACCAACTTTGCTGGCAACAATCGATCGATTAATTGGTTGAGTTATCTAAATTTAGCAGTTATGAATCAAACTATTAATAAAGGACGATCAATCCAGATTGATCGTCAATCAAATCCAGCGAGTCGCGGTTCCTCAGCCGCAGCGCAGCCAACCAGCGATCAAGCCCAACGATTCTTAGGCTTTACCATCGGTGATAGCCTCCAGGCCTTAATTCCCCTAGCTAATTTACAGGCAACAATCAAAATTTCATTAGCGGAGATTTTGCCTGTGCCTCAAATGAATAGTTCATTATTGGGAATTATTAATTATGGCGGTAAAGCGACTTGGGTAGTAGATCTGGCTCATCTCATGGGTGGATCTTGCTATCATCAATCCACAGAAGTTTCGACTGGAATGGGGATGCTATTTCAGGTACGCAATGAAACAGTCGCATTATTAATTGATCGGGTTGGCACGATTGAAACTTACGACTCCCAGCAGTGTTTGGCGATCGGAGAAGCGATGTTTACCGATCAAATTCGATCGTTTTTATCGGGTTACTTTATCGATACCGAGTCCCAATCACGAGTAGTCGTAGATCTTCAACAGGTGATCCGCTTTGCCAAAGGAGAGGATACCGCCGGAATTATTTAGAACGAATATTAGTTGTGATCGATCGACCATCAAAGTTTAGTAATAAAAAATATCATCAATGTTAAAAAGTATATTTGGTTCGGCAGACGGAAAATCTGAAAAAACTTCAGATCCGATTAACTCCATCGCCTCATCCATTGAACAAAAACAGCTATCCAATCTAGATCATCCTATGAATAGTACTACCGCCAAACAGCAATTATTATCGATTCTCCAGGATGCTCAAGCCAAGCTAGAGAATTCCAATAGTTCTAATGCTGAACCCCTGCGCCAAAACCTGCGTAAAGCCAAAGAATTAGCTGGTTTCTTGACAGCACCTAATCCAGTAATTGCCGCACCAGTGGCAAGTATTGATGCTGACAAAGTTCATAAAATTGCGACCAAAATCAGACAAGCGACCGCGCCGATGGTAGCACTCGCTAGTGCAGTTACCGAGATCAAAGCATTGCTAAATGCCGATCGAGTCTTGGTGTATCAACTGACTGAAACTGGCATGGGTCGCGTGATCGCCGAGGCAGTCCAAGCTGGCTTGACCCCGACCCTGAATGTGGAAATTCCCCAGATTGGTTTTGGCTTTGAGCAATTTACGGACGATCAATCCCAACGGTCAATGGCGTTGATCAACAGCGAAACTAGCCCCTATCAAAAACAAATCTTAGATCAGTATCAAGTCCAGTCAACACTAGCGATTCCGATCCTAGTCAATGGCTACACCGCCAGCACTGATAGTTACAGCCTCGGTCGGGTCTGGGGTTTATTAGTAGTCCATCAATGTGACAAAGCGCGCCAGTGGTCAGAAGCCGAGACTGCTTGCTTGTCCCAAATGTCCTTGGAACTCACCCTAGCACTCCAACCCAACCAACCATTATTGCAATTATCCCAGCGGCGGGACTTGATCGCGGCGATCGAGATCGAAGCCCAAGAGTTGATGCAGACAACCTTGGATGATATCCGTCAGACCCTCCAAGCAGATCGGGCAATGGTTGTCGCTTACAATGCCGACTGGAGCAGCCAAGTCATTGGTGAATCTGTGGGTGTCAACTGGACTAAAGCTGGTACTTCACTAGATTTAGACTATTCGATTACGCCGGAAAATTGTAAGGCTTATTACGTCGTCAACGATATTACTACCAAAGGATTCGATCGCTGCTTGCTCGAATCCCTCGAACCACTGCAAATGAAGGCGTATATCGTCGTCCCAGTGATTCAAAACAGCCAACTAATTGGCATGTTGGGCGTGTACCAAAACTCCGGTGCGCGGAACTGGCAAGAGTCCGAGCTAAAAGCAATGTTGGACTATGCTAAAACCTTTAGCTTCCCGCTCCAGCAGACCGCAAGCCGCCGCCAAGCTCAATTCCAATCCAAAAAGATGGAAGAGAGGCTCCAACGGGAACGGGGACTATCCAAGCTCCAAGAACGGCTCCGTAGTGCCAAAGATGAGCAAACAGTCTTCCAAATTGCTACCCAAGATGGTCGGAAACTGCTCAATAGCGATCGGTTAGCCATCTATCAATTCGATGCCGATTGGAGTGGTCGCTTTATCGCTGAATCCGCTGTTCCTGGTTGGGTTGACTTGATCAAAACCGTGCATATCGTCCAAGATACATTCTTGCAACGCACTCAAGGTGGTCGATACAAAGACGGCGAATGCTTTGCTGTCAATGACATCTACACCCAAGGACACCAAGCTTGCCACATCCAACTGCTCGAACAATTTGAAGCCAGAGCTTATGTGCTTGCACCGATCTTTGGCGCGAACCGGAAACTATGGGGATTAATCGCTGCTTATCAAAACTCCAGTACCCGCAAATGGCAGGAAGAGGAAATCGAAACTCTCCGCCAAATGGGGCTACAAGTCGGGATTGCGATGGAGCAAATCGACTATATCAAACAACTCCAAAAACGCGCCGATCAAGAACAAACCATCAACCGGATTGCCGATAAGATTCGCCAATCCCTGGTAGTTGATGATGTCTTCTCCAGCGTCGTCCAAGAAATCCGCCAAGCTTCCAAAGCCGATCGATCGGTTGTTTATCAATTCAACCCTGACTGGAGTGGTCAAGTCGTCGCCGAATCCGTTGGTAGTGGCTGGGTATCCTTACTCGTCGCTCAGGACAAAGATAGTGTCCTCAGTGGCAATCGGACTGGTAATGATCGCTGTCTCCTCCGCAAGTGGTCAGAAAAAGACATCACCGAAGAAGATACTTACCTCCAAAATACCAAAGGTGGTAAATATGCCAAAGGTCAAAAGTCTACCGCCGTCGATGACATTTATACCAAAAACTTCCCTGATTGCTACATTCAATCCTTAGAGAAGTATCAAGCCAAAGCTTACATCCTCGCGCCGATCTTCAAAGGTGGTGTGTTGTGGGGATTGCTCGGAGTTTATCAAAATGACGCTCCTCGGGTTTGGGATACTTCTGAACGTGCCGTAATCGAGCAAGTCGCCCTCCAAATTGGTGTTGCTCTCCAACTCGCCGAATACCTCGATCGAGTTAAGACTCAAGAGCAAGAACTATCGGCAATCGTCGATCGGGAACGTGCCAACCGCCAAGAATTGGAATCAGAAGCCCTGCGCGTGCTCAAGGCGATCGGACCATCCTTCCGAGGCGATCTAACCGTCCGTGCGCCCCTATCTGAAACCGAAATCGGTACAATCGCCGATGGTTACAACACTACGATCCAAAGCCTGCGGGAACTAGTGCGCCAAGTCCAAACCGCCGCGACGAGCGTAAGTACTACTTCTAGCGAAAACAACGTCCTAGTTAATAACCTCTCAGCTCAAGCCGAACAAGAACTCGCACAACTCGATCGAGCCTTGATTCAGGTAGATCTGATGGCAGCTTCTAGCCAAGAAGTTTCCGACTTCGCTCAAAAAGTCGAGCTAGTCGTCCAATCCGCCAACCGCACCGTCCAAACTGGCGATGCCTTGATGGAAAATACCGTAGAAGAGATTCTAGAAATCCGATCAACTGTATCGACAACCGCCAAGAAAATCAAACGTCTAGGTGAAACCTTCCAGAAGATTTCCAAAGTAGTTAACCTGATCGAAAACTTCGCTACCCAAACCAACTTGCTCGCCCTGAACGCTTCGATCGAAGCAACTCGTGCCGGACAATATGGGAAAGGATTTGCGGTAGTAGCCGACGAAGTTCGCTCCCTGGCTTATCAGTCTGCCAATGCCACGACTGAAATCGAACGCTTAGTAGACGAAATTCGGATCGACACCAACGACGTAACCGAAGCAATGGAAATCGGCATCGCCCAAGTCGTCCAAGGTACCAACTTGGTGAACGAAACCCGCCAAAGTCTGAGCGAGATCGTCGTCGCCACCAGCCAAATCAGCGAACTCGTCAAAGAGATCGGTAAATCTGCAAGTACCCAAAACAAACAGTCCCAAAAACTGACCGAAGTAATGACTGATGTAGCGATGATTGCCAATCTCACCTCGGATAGTGCCACCCAAATCTCCCAGTCTTGCCAACAGTTGATCAACACTTCGCAAGTTCTAGAGACTAGTGTTAGTCGCTTTAAGGTGGATTAGGGATTAGGGGATAGGGGATAGGGATTAGGGAATAGAGAATATGAAGGACGCAAGCGTCCCAAAATCTACCACTGAACTCTAACCCTTAAACTCTAACCTCTAACCCCCATCCCCTGAACTCTAACCCCTATCCCCTAACCCCTATCCCCTTTCCTATGACCCCCGACGATCTAGATTTTCAAGAGTCACTCGATCGATATTTTGAGATCGAAGCGGCGGAATTATTGCAGACAATCGAAGAAACACTAATTATTCTTGTCGAAGAGAAAACGATCGAGCGCGTCCATACCCTGATGCGGGCTGCACACACCATCAAAGGTAGTGCTGCCAATTGTGGGTTCAAGACGATCGAAACTATCGCCCATCACCTGGAAGATGTCTTCCAGGCTCTCTATCCAGCGGAATTAGAAATCGATCCTGAACTCGGTTCGCTGCTATTAGAAGGCTACGATTGCTTATACGACCCCCTGAGTGCATTACTCGCAGGGATTCCCTACGACGAAGCAGCTACCCTTGAACGGACGGCGACATTATTTGCCAAACTTCAGGATCACTTAGGCGACTTCTTCGGGCGGGAAACGCCATTACCTACCGCCGCAGAATTAGGCTTTGATGTAATTGGGTCGATTTTTACCGATAGTATCCCCCAAGATCTCCAAGATCTAGCTACAGCGATCGCCAGCAAAAATGCTGGTAAAGTGAGTGAGAGTCTCAGATCCCTAGCAGAATTTTTATTAGAACTGGGTGGCTCCTATAGTCTCCCAGGCATCGCCGCGATTGCGACGACAACTCTATCGGCATTGGATCGTCATCCAGCCAGATCATTAGAGCTTGCACCGATTGCTTTAGCTAATTTTCAGCAAGCTCAAATCGCCATCATTGGTGGCGATCGATCTGTCGGTGGTCAGGTATCATCAGAGCTAGGTGCTTGGACTGATACATATTCCAGTGACTTATCATCAAAACAATCTGTCTATGCTGATAATCCTGCTGATTGGTTATCATTGGCTGAATTCACTGATTCAGTTAGCATCGATGAAGCAGAATCAACCACTGCATCTACCAGTGAAGATTGGTTGTCCTTAGTTGATACTAGTGATTCAATTGCAGAAATACCTGTAGAAGTAACAGAATCAACCACTGCATCTACCAGTGAAGATTGGTTGTCCTTAGTTGATACTAGTGATTCAATTGCAGAAATACCTGTAGAAG
>JAJAYU010000285.1 GCA_026786125.1 Chamaesiphon sp. | reverse complement strand
CACCATTACACTGTGAAGACTCATAGTGATTGAATAGAATTGACAATCTGCTCTCTAATAGTGGCTTGGCTTTTTGGCAGATTAAGACAATTTTGAGGAGTAATCCCGTCGTAAATACTGAGCCTAAATTACTAATCATATCCATGAAAATAAAATGCTGCGGGTTCCTGGGACTCTCGATTACTAAATGGTTGAGAATGTGCGTACAGGTTCTCAGTAGTCCAAGTTCATCAAGTGGTTGCCGATCGCGATCGGGTGAGATATTAATAATCGTCTTGTATAATCGATCGTTAAAGGTGCGACTACCATAGCTACTATCTACGCCAGAGATTATATATTCATATAAATCTCCCTTGAATTTCTTGATACTCGGCTGCATCTGAAGCCGCGAGACAAAGCCACGAGACAAATCTTTGTAGCTAGCATCACCTTCAGCCTTCCCAGAAAATTGACCAAAAGCCAACCCCAATTCCTTAGTAGAAAGTAACGTGGGATTGTTTACCAAGGGCAAATTATTAGCCGCATCACGTCCCAATTGTGCCTTGACTCTAGATCTTCTGACTTGATAAGAGAGGTAGTGAGATAGGTTGGTTTCCTGCTGACGACGCAAATCTAGTTGAACTCGTTTAATCGTTTCTACATTTTCAAATGTCCGTTCTTCTGAAACTAGCGAGTGATCGTACAAATAAGGATAACGGGAAATTAATGTGCCTAATGGTCGATCTAAAATTATTTTTTTGTCACAACTAGTGCCATTAAGCACAGCGTTCAATCGTTTGAGTTTGGGGTAGTCATCACCTTGCAAATATATCTGTAGCAACTGACGTAGGCGACGAACAGTTCGAGAATATGTCATTCGCACATCATTGAGACAATCTAGTAGATCTACTAAATCAGCAACAGCCCCTCGTCCATTAGGCTGCATTTGCCAATAGTTAACGAGAATATAACAACAACGATTGATCACCAAGGGGAAATTCTGTTCGGCTGTTTTTTCAAATGCTAATGTTTCGATCGTTGTCCAAATACGGCTGTCGCTATAGGTGACACCCTCAATAAATAAGCTCTTGAATCTTCCAATTACCCTAGCTGGAGTTTCAGTTTTGACGACATATAAAAAATGCTCGTAGATAATTTGCTCGATCCCGCTCCCAACCTTCTTTCCAACTGCAAACATATTCAATCTCCACGCCTGTTTTGAGCAAATAACCGCTGTAAGTCAGAATCACCGTAGTAGCTGTTTTAATCGATCGAGATCCTTACGCGGGAAATACAAGCTGTAAACTAGCATGGGATCTTAGGTACAGGAAAGACACAGACAACCTATGGCTACTTTAACTGCAAAAATAGTCAAGTGGTGTGAGATCGATCGCTCTTATCTTACCCAGAAATATTACTCAAGCTATCATTTCTAGTGAGTTTTGTTAAAAATGTGATTCGATCGTGATTAGTTAAAGCTATAAATTGCCTGAAGCTTCAATTGGTTGCTTAAAGTCGAAGGTAATTGAGTTTTAGGATAGGTTTGTCGATCGAGTTGCATCTGCAAGCCAGTTAATGGATCTTGTCCATTTGCGACCAAAAATTCTAAGCGATTGATGTGTGGAATGATCGCGATCTCATCCAATAGTTTGATCACTGCTTGGACATAAGGATGACTTGGATCTCGATACCAACCGTCAACTGCTAAATTGGCTTGATCGAATCCGAGATGGAAAGTGAGGGAAGGAGTCCCAAATAAAGCCGTCCCAACGGGTCTAGATTCCTCTTTGAGCAAGAGATTATGGATTTGGGCGAGGTGGCGAAGTTTGTCTAATCGATCGTACCTAGCAGACACATCTAGGGGTTCTTCGTTCCAGGTAATCCCGACGGTGACGAGATAGGTTTGGAGGAGCAGGTGTCCGAGTTTCTCAGCTTTGGTAGCGAGATAGTCATTGTTGTATTCATTAGCTTCGATCAGTAATGGTACTCGATCGACCATCTCCAGTCCATAGCCTTTGAGTCCAGCAATTTTGCGGGGGTTATTGGTAATTAATCGAATTTTGCTGATGCCCAAATCATTGAGTACTTGAGCACCCACGCCATAATTGCGAAGATCTGCGGGGAAGCCGAGGCGGTTGTTTGCTTCGACGGTATCTAGTCCCATATCCTGAAGAGAATAAGCTTTGAGCTTGTTGATCAAGCCAATTCCACGCCCTTCTTGACGCAAGTAAACAACTACACCCTCACCCGCATTTTCGATCATTTTGAGGGCGGCTTGGAGCTGCATCCGACAGTCGCAGCGAAGAGAACCAAGGGCATCACCTGTCAAGCATTCGGAGTGCATCCGCACCATCACAGGTTTACCAACAAAATTAGCTGGATCGCCTTTAACAATTGCGACAGTTTCAGTTTGATCTAATAAATTCCGATAGCCGTAGATTTGAAATTGGCCAAACTGACTAGGGAGCTTGGTAATTGCTTCGCGATGGACGAATCTGTCATGTCGAAGACGATAACTAATTAGATCGGCAATACTGATAATTTTTAATTTGTGCGTCTGAGCATAGGTAATCAGATCTGGCAGTCTCGCCATCGAACCATCGAGATTTTGAATCTCACAAATTACCCCTGCTGGTGCCAAGCCAGCCAGTCTAGCTAAATCTACAGCAGCTTCAGTATGCCCCGCCCGCTTGAGTACGCCACCTGATTGAGCGCGGAGGGGGAAAATATGCCCAGGACGGCGAAGATCGGCAGGTTCGGTGTGAGGATCGATGGCGAGTAAAATCGTGCGGGTGCGATCGTCTGCGGAGATGCCAGTAGTGACTCCAGCACTAGGACTAGCATCAATACTGACGGTAAAAGCAGTTTGATTGGGATCGGTATTATTTGTCACCATCAATGGTAAATCCAATCGATCCAACTCTTCACCAGTCATCGCCAGACAAATTAAGCCTCTGGCATTAACAGCCATGAAATTGATATTGGCAGCAGTCACCGTCTGGGCTGCACAGATTAGATCCCCCTCATTCTCTCGATTCTCATCATCTACAACCACGACCATTTTGCCCACTGCAAAGTCTAACAGAGCGGTATCGATCGAATCAAGCTTGAAATTGGTCGGTTCAGTAGGCGAAGTTGCTATCACAGATCGGTAAAATGTTGGTAAACTATATAGTCCATCGAAGCAAGTCAAAATTCAAAACTTCAGCAGGTGGGTGTGTAGGTCAGAAATTTCCAGCTTGCCACATCGCCAAATTCAAACCAAAATTTGAACTCAAGCTTGAACTAGTTTGCATTTGCCACCATCAAAATATGGTGCTAACTCCTTCTTATTATATAGGTCATAACATTCATGGGTGAGCAGATCAACCGCCTTCAAGTTGGGATTGTCGGTGCGTCAGGTTATGGCGGTGTCCAGTTGGTGCGTTTATTGCAAGATCATCCGGCGATCGAAATTGCCTATCTAGGTGGAGCCAGTAGCGCGGGCAAAAAGTTTGCAGATCTCTATCCACATCTCGCTCACGCCGTAGATCTGAAGATCGAGCCGATCGATATTGATGTGATTGCTGCCCGTTGTCAGGTGGTCTTCCTGTCCCTACCCAATGGGTTAGCCTGCGAGCTAGCACCGAAATTAATCGCCAAGGGTTGTAGGGTTTTAGACTTGTCTGCCGACTATAGATTTACAGACTTGGACGTATATACCCACTGGTATAAAATTCCGAGGATCGATCGAGAAACCGCTGCTCAAGCCGTGTATGGCTTGCCCGAACTCTATCGCGCCAAACTCAAAAATGCCAAGCTAGTTGGCTGTCCTGGCTGCTATCCTACTGCTAGTCTACTTGCCCTCTCCCCTCTACTCAAACAAGGTTTAATCGACCCAGACACCGCCATCATCGATGCCAAATCCGGCACCTCCGGCGGTGGTAGGCAAGCGAAAACTCATTTATTATTAGCCGAAGCCGATAATAGCCTCACCGCCTACAGCGTCGGCGGACATCGCCACACCCCCGAAATCGAGCAAATATGCAGCGATCTCGCCAGCCACGAAGTCAAAATTCAATTTACCCCCCACCTAATCCCGATGGTGCGAGGTATCCTCACCACCGTCTACGCGACGATTCGCGACCCTGGTTT
>JAJAYU010000284.1 GCA_026786125.1 Chamaesiphon sp. | reverse complement strand
TATCAAGAGCAAATTTATCGGGGAAATGATCGGTTAAAGTTCCAAGATACATTGCTAGATTTAACTGCTGATCAAGTTTTATCCGCTGGTTATTGATACCCACAAAATACCCCACTCAGTTCGATTGTTGATTAGATCGCAAGCTGAGTAGGGTAACGTCGATCGAGTTTATTTCACTTACGCTTTCCCTGTCTGTAACCAATCAGCTAATTCCACAGGTGCTTGGACTTGGCTGAGGATGGCGCGAAGCGAGTCGCCTTCGAGAACTTCTCGATCGAGTAAAATCTGGGTAGTAGATTCTAGTAACTCGCGATTTTGGGCTAGGATGGCTTGTGCCATGCTGTTCGCGCCATCGATAGTTTGCTTGATTAGTCGATCAATTTCAATAGCTACATCACCACTGACAGCCCGACGAGGATTGGTATCCCCTTCTAAAAATTGCGATTGGTTGCCAGCAAAAGCAATTGGTCCCAAAGTATCGCTCATCCCATAGAGGGTAATCGCTTTTTCGGCGAGATTAGTCGCTTTCTGAATATCATCACTAGCACCTGTAGATACCTTGCCAAATACGACAGATTCCGCTGCACGTCCGCCCAGGAGGGTGGCAATTTGACCGCGAATTTCGTCTTCCATCATCAGGAACCGATCTTCCTCAGGCATCTGGAGCGTATAGCCTAGGGCACCGACACCACGGGGCACGATCGATATTTTCTCAACTTTACCCCGTCCAGTCATCAAGGCACCGACGAGGGCATGTCCGACTTCATGATAGGCGACAGTTTGACGCTCGATCGGATTCAATACCCGCGAACGTTTCTCCAATCCGACTAAAACCCGCTCAAATGCGACCTCAAAGTCAGCCATTAAAACCGCTTGACGGTTATTTCGGGCTGCCATCAGAGCTGCTTCATTGACGAAATTTGCCAAATCCGCACCTGTCAAACCAGATGTGCGGGTTGCTAATAATTCCAAATCCACATCCTCGCCCAATTTGACCTTATTGGCATGGACAGTCAGAATCTGCGCTCTACCCGATCGATCTGGGCGGTCAACCACCACCTGTCGATCAAACCGACCTGGACGACGTAAAGCTGGATCGAGGACTTCAGGGCGATTGGTGGCGGCAATCAGGATTACTCCGGTATTGCCATCAAAGCCATCCATCTCAGTGAGCAACTGATTGAGGGTTTGTTCGCGCTCATCGTTGCCCCCATTGGGATTCATGCCATTACCACGGGATTTACCGATCGCATCTAGCTCATCGATAAATATAATACAAGGAGCTTGACGCTTGGCTTTCTCAAATAAATCTCGGACTCGCGACGCACCCACACCAACATATAATTCGACAAATTCTGAGCCAGACATACTAAAGAATGGCACCCCAGCTTCACCCGCAACTGCTTTGGCGAGGAGCGTTTTGCCCGTACCTGGAGGGCCAACTAGTAGTACACCCTTAGGAATTTTGGCTCCGAGGCGAGTATATTTGTCGCTATTTTTGAGAAAATCGACAACTTCTTGGAGTTCTTGCTTGGCTTCATCGATACCAGCAACATCGGCAAATTTAACTCCAGTTTTTCCTTGGGCATAAGTTTTCGCTTTACTCTTGCCAACACCCATAACTCCGCCACCACTACCCTCGGTATATTTGAGCAATAAAGCTCCGGCTCCAACTGCAACTAATGGTGGTAGAACAACAGCCAGTAATGTGCCCAGCCAGGAATCGGAGGGAGGATTTTGAATAGTATATTCTACGCTATTGGCAGCTAGTAATTCAGGCAAGCTTTCAGCTAGCAAATCGGGGATGGCAAAATAAGTTTCCGTACTATTCTCACTGTTAACTGTATACTCAATCCGGCTAGGACTAATTATTACCTTCGTGACTCGGTTGGTTTTAACTGCTGCTAGAAAATCACCATAAGCCTGTTGGGAAATAGTTGCCATCGTTTTATAAATAAAAGAGTAGATGGAGAGTAATATCAAATCTAGACAACAGTTAAGCGTTCGCTTTAGCTCGGCTTTTGCTGATACTTTGATATTAGATGATCGACTCAACCACCATAAGTCGTGGTGCTACTCTAAAGCTGGCGGTAAACCACACTACGAAGGCTAATTAAGAATTAGCTTAAAAATATAGATTAGCTACTGTGAGATCTAGTTAGTCCGACTATTTCGTAACATTAACCAGTAGATGTGAATACGAAACATAGTTACTACAGATTGATGTTACCGAGGGAAATTCAAGGATTGCGATGTTTCGGACAAAGCAGAGCAAGGTAGTGGCTTTATTTCAATTGGTCAATACTAGGTCTTCCTAAAATCTAATTATTGAGATAATATATCAATAAGTATTGAAGCAGATTTTAGGAACCAGTAAAAATTGATGAATAATAAACTCAAACTTGGTATCGGCGTTTTTTCAACCATCCTAGCTGGTGTAGCAGCAGTAAATATTCAACCGATTGCCACCCAGATCGCGCAGGTAGTCAATACATCTCCGGTGATCGCCCAAGCACAACCGCTCAAAATCGTTTTTCCCACTCGATCGGGTACAACTGACTTACAAACTAAAGCAAAAGCTGTAACTGAATTCCTGAGTCAGGAGATGCAACAACCAGTGGAAGCTGTGTTCGGGGATGATACCGCCGCCGTCGAAGCATTGCGGGCTAATCGCGCTGACGTGGCATTCCTCAGTAGCCGTCCCGCGCTCAAAGCCGAACAACTCGCAAACGCCCGTCTATATCTAGCCGAAGTTCGATCAAATTATTCTGGAGGGCACACTTACAAATCAATTTTTGTAGTTGCTAAAGATAGTCAACTTAAATCGGGTAAGGGACTCAGTACCCTCAGCCAATTAAAAGGTAAGAAAATTGTATTTACTTCGGCGACATCTGGATCGGGGTTTATTTTTCCCGTGGCGGCATTAGTTCAACAAAAATTAGTACCCGATCGCGACAGGTTAGGTGGTTTCTTTGGCCAAGTAGCCTATGGTGGCGGCTATGATAAAGCTCTTCAAGCTGTCTTAAAAGGGCAAGCAGATGTTGCCGCAGTCTCTGAATATACCCTCGGTGCGCCCTATATTACTCCTGCTGAAGCTAGTACCCTGCGAGTGCTGTATAGCATCTCTGGCGTACCTGCACATGGGATTTCGATCGATGATGATGTTCCGGTAGCCACTAGAAAGAAGCTGATTGCTGCCATGCTGAAATTAAATCAGCCCGCAAATAATCAATTACTGAGATCGCTGTATAACTCCACCGAACTGGTTGCAGTCGATCATGATAAACACTTATCACCGATTCGGCTTGCGCTTCAACGCGCCGGAATGCAACCATAACAACACCGCTGATTGGCGAGGGAGTAGGGTGACAGAATTAGTTACCTTACTCCCTCAATGATAAGATTGACCACGGGTGCTGGAGGATTAATTTTGAGTACGGTAAAAATTAAGTGAACGAAATAGATCGAGACAGCTTTTCACCAGGGATTGTTTGTCACCAGGTAGTTAGTCAGGCAAAAATCAGCAATCGCCCAGTGCTGGATGGGATTAATTGTGAGATTAAGCGCGGTGAATTTGTCGCTATTCTGGGATTAAATGGTGCGGGCAAATCTAGTTTACTGCGATCAATGGCGGGATTACTACCACTGAAATCAGGACATGTCCTGGTTAACAATGTTAGTGTTACCCCTGACACCCTCAGACAAGCCCGCCAACCCCTGGCAATGTTATTTCAGGGTGGAGGGCTAATTCCTCAGCTTTCTGCCCTTGACAACGTTTTATGTGGGAGATTGAGCGCGTTTTCTGGCTGGCAAACTTTGCAGGGATTTCCGCCGAGCGAACGACGGATTGGATTGGAACTACTCGATCGATTGGGGATGGCTGAATTTGCCAATCAACCTACTCGTCAACTGAGTGGGGGACAACAACAACGAGTCGCGATTGCCAGAGCATTGATCAAATCGCCCCAAATTTTACTCGCCGATGAACCAGTAACTGGTTTGGATATTCTGGCAATTCAACAGGTGATGCAAATTCTAGCGGATTTACATCGCTCAGGCATGACGATTGTAACTGTTCTGCACGATCTCGGATTAGCGAGTACTTATGCTCAGACTGGGATAATTGTCGATCGCGGTCGAGTCGTTTATCATGGCACTAGTCAGAATTTGGGTCAAGAATTCGACCGACTTTGCGATAAGGTAGATCATCAACTAATTAAGTATTAATTCCTTGGCAGTCATCAGATCTAAATCGGCAATCAGAATATTAGTATTCCTAGCAGTTGTGGGAATATACAGTTGGGCATGGACTGGTTTACAAATCGATTTTAAATCATTACAAAATAGTGGCGGCTACATTGCCGATTTTATTTCCCGTCTATTTCCGCCAGATTTATCAATTCTAGATGTCGCTTGGATCAAATTATTAGAAACAATCCAAATGTCCCTGTGGGGCACAACAATTGGCGCAATTATATCACTACCGATCTCCATCTTATCTGCGAGTAATTTAGCCCCCTGGTGGCTGCGGTGGTTTGCTAATTTCGTCCAAAATGTTGTTCGATCGATCCCATCGATTATTTTGGGCTTAATCTTTGTCGCCGCCACTGGTTTGGGCGCGCCAGCAGGCACCCTCGCACTAGGGATTTATACAATTGGTTATCTAGGTAAATTTTACCAAACAGCGATCGAATCTGTCGATCTTTATTCCCTCGAAGCTCTCAAAGTCAGTGGTGCTTCTTGGTTCCAAATTGCTCAGTATGGAGTCATGCCCCAAATCATGCCATCACTCTGGGGCTATACCTTATATATGTTTGAATACAATATCCGCGCCGCCTCCGTCTTGGGAGTTGTCGGTGCAGGGGGGATCGGCTTTGAACTAGTCAATTATATTCGTGGATTTGAATATAATAAAGCCACAACCATGATGTTAGTCTTACTTGTAGTTGTAACGGCGATCGATATTATCAGTAGTCAATTACGCCGTCGTCTAGAGCAACAATAACTAGAATTTTAAAGTTAGTTGAGGAGGTGGACGCAAATATTTGCTAGCTGGAAATTATATATCCTGCTCAGTATCTGTTTACTTAAAGCCTAACTAACTTGCATAAGTCATACTTGCCGCAACTTCGTTCAACCAGGCATCTTGACTGATACCATAGGCAATTCCAATCCCAGCAAAGGCATTTGCAACAAAACTTTTTTCAGTAGATTTATAATTGATATGGTTAGCGATCGACCAAATAAATACCGAAAATCCAAATACAATTAATAATGTGATCGTAAATGTAAGTGCTAAAATCTGACTATCACCTTGCTCAGCATTTGCAACCCAAATTTTTGACCAATGAGAGGCGATTTTCCAGACAAAAACTCGACTAGCGGTACAGATATATGCACCACAAAAGTAAGCAATAATTCCAGGGATGTATTCGAGAAAACTGGGTTTAGACATGAGGATTCGGGGAGATAGTCACAGTCAGTAGCTAAATAACAAGCAAAAAATAATCGCTAATTTTACTTATCTGCTAGTATGCCCAATTTACTCGTGACTATCGCCATCGATCGCGTTCTAGATCGTAAATAGCTTTTTCCCAATGCCAATCAGCAGATTTATCTGGATAGCGGAGTCGAGATTGTTGAATCAATCGATGAGCTGTTTTATACTTACCACCCAAGAGTTTTATTAGTTTACGCTCTAGTTGTGGCTGCTGCGGTCGAAACTGGCGATTGGTGTTGCTTCGTCCACCCAGCTTGATTTGATCCCGTTGTCGCCAAGCGAGAAATAGTAAACACAAACCTAGTAAGATCGCAGCACCAGCCATAAATTAAATTTTGATGTTTAAGATTAACTACCAATGCCAGATCTAATCTAACCGAAGAACTCATAATTCTCAATCCGTAAAAATACTGAGTTCTTGATCAAGGCTTTGCAAAAAACTATTAATTATCAATTATCAACTATTAACTACCTAATTACTTATTGTTCCAAATATTTTGCCAAAATGGACTATTAGCATCAGATTTAGGTGGAGCAATTGGAAAGTTGATCTTGCGGTTAATCTCGCGAATACTCCACCCAGTCAGATTGGCTAGATTACTAGCTTCCTTCTCTAATCGTGGGCGGAGTGCTTGCTGATATTTTTTGCCAGCATCACAACTGACATCGCCTTTAAATGGATGATTCATCACATAACGACCTTGAAAATTTTCCTGATTACCAGTTTCTTGAAACATCAGATCTTCAGGAAACTTACTACGTGTATAACGAACGTGGAGACGGGTAATAAAAGCATTGCTGGAAGGCATTGGACGACGGAATGATGGATTTGAAGGCATATTTTTACCATTATTATTCCAAAATACACCAGCATCTTTTAACTCTGCTGGTGTTGGTGGTTCACTGGAACAAGGATCGCAGTTGCCAGTATCCCAAGCATATTCCAAGAAAGCCACCTTCTTTTGTTCGCGCTCATATACTTTCTGAAATGCTGCCTTATAAAAGCTACCAAATTCTGATTTAATATATTCAGGTATTTCTGTACCAGTTGGGATTTTGACCGTCCGATAGTTAGTCAATTCAGCCCGTCCTTTAGGCGAGAGGATATAGACAACCAGATCTTGTTCGCCACGAGAATTGATCATCCCCAACCGGATCGGGAGCATGAATTTAGGTGATTGATAAGCAATTTGGAGCGGACGTAATACCTTCCCACCAATTTTATTAAATTCTTTAATATCGATTTTAGCAACAAAGAATTTTAGCTTTTGTTTGATATATGGACTCAGTAATTCACTTGCACCTTTGGGGATATTATAACCACTCCGTTGCAGCCATGTTTCTAGTCCATTCGATTCTTTAGCACTGAGAATAACAATCTCGTATTCATTAACTTTAAATCGATCTTCGACTGTGACACCAAGATTTCCAGTTGCTTTTCTCATTATTTGAGCAGGTACAGCTTGTGGTGCGGAGGCGGCTCTTTCCATTGCATCAGAGGACATACTTGGAGCACAAGGATCTGGGTCAAAATATTCAACTAATCGGGGTTGACTAAATGCATCCAATTTATCGATCGTCGATCGCTTACCGATATGTACTTGTTCCCTTTTAATCGCCACTGGAACGGGCACCACCATCGCAAAATCTTTGATCGCTCCTTGGAAGTCATTTGCCATCGTCAGGATGGTTCGATCGCCATTTCGAGCAATGACTACCTGGGAAGCTTTATTAAATAACTTTGCGTCTGCACCGCCAACATAAAAGCCACAAAAAGCGATCGCTTGAGTCGCACAAGTCAGGATCAGAATACAAGCAAGGCAGAAACTAATGATGATTTGGGATATTTTCATTTGTGGATGGCTTGCACTGAGTGTAGCCGTTTGTGAAACCTCTCCGCAAGGAGAAGTGTGGATTAATGAATGGGTAGATCTGTAGGGTGCGGGTTTATGCTAGTGATATTATCTGCACTAAATATCTCAAACAAACCCGCCCTCCCCTCTGGCTATCTATAAATAATCAAAATCTTAGATATTTTCAATTCGATTATTACCTGAATTTGAATACCAATTAAATTGAGGTGCTACTTTTAAGCGATCAAGCAAAATTGTCAGAGGCGAAATTATAAACAAAGCCATAAATATTGCCTCATTAATATAGAAATAATTGCGTAGAATAAATGCCAGGATAGCGATCGAGGCTGACCAACTAATTCGAGCCGATCGATCGTTGGGAATCGATCGTGGATCGGTGATCATAAATAAGGTGAATAATAGCAGCGAACCACTCATTAATTTATGTAAGGAGACATCCCATGTCCAGCCCAGCCAGATATTTCTGCCAATTTCCAGAGCTGCATAAGTACTGAAAAAAGTGAGGCTAGTGTCCCATCTACCAACTCGTTTGAGTACAACCCCGCCGAAACCGAGAAACAATAGTAAGTACCACCAATCATCACCCCATTGTCCTGGGGAAATCCAGGCATCAGGTGTTAAGAGTAAAGCCATGATAATTCCAAAATTAGCGGGATTAAACCAATGTTTATCACCACTACTAAAGATAAACTTACTGGCGATCGCTAGGGTTCCAGCGAGGATCATCGTACTCACTCGATCGGCACGCAATAGTAATGCTAATCCCAGGCTAGTAATTAGGGCACTTTTGAGTGCAGGCAAAGGATTTTCAGTCGGTTTGAATAAAACGGTTAGAACTAATTGAGTCAGGTAACATGTTATAGTTAGAACTAGAATCAATTCTGGTCTAATCGACCAATCTCTAGTCGTAATTCCTAATCCCAGATAAGTAGCTAAAAAAACGATCTGATAGTCTCGTGGATCGGCGAACATATTTTTGATCGGTGATGACGCTGCAATTTAAGATACAAGCTTTGGCGATCGAGTTCCCTAGTTATGATAGATAACTTTAGATTTCAATTTAGATATAACTAGCTATGGATGAATCAAGACAGGTAAACAACAATCCACCCGCAGATATTCATTCTAGTCACTTCCCAAGATTGAAGCGAATGCGCCAGTTGAGTCAATTACTCGACAGTGCAATTGTGATTCCAGGTACTAAACAACGAATTGGGATCGATCCAATTTTGGGGTTGATTCCTGGTGGCGGCGACACGGTGAGTGCGGCATTATCTGGATATATAATTATCGAAGCCGCACAGATGGGCTTGCCTCGGAAAGCATTGATGCAAATGGTGATGAATCTAGGG
>JAJAYU010000283.1 GCA_026786125.1 Chamaesiphon sp. | reverse complement strand
TCCCCAACTCGTTCATAGCTAATCGGATTTGGCTCGGCAGCAGTTAGATTCCAGGCATTCTGACTAGCAGCTCGATCGATAAACCGCGCCAGGGTGTCGTTGCTGCTGGGGAATTTAGCGATGATGATTTTATTATCTTCAGTTCGAGTAAAACTTGAGACAACCTCATCGTTATTTACATCTGTAACTCGATAACTATTCCCACCTAATTCATTTTTTATTTTGCTGAATTGATAGTTTTCAACTATGATGCCAGCTTTGACGGGTAAACCTAAGATTTCCAAATTATCGATGAACTTGGCAGTTCTTTGTTGGTGTGGATCGCCCAGTTTGCGGTTAGCTGCGATCGCTGCAAGTTGCCTTGGGGTTAATTTAGTGGTTACAGCAGATCTAAGTGCAGCTTTACTATCAGCTTTGACGATCGGGTGGTTGGATTTCTGGGCGGAGAGTAAAGCTCCAAGAGCTTTGCCCATTCTCGTCAAATTCTTAATCGCACCGATGATCGATCCAGCAGCAGCTCCCGCTAAAATCAGTTGAGTATCGCGAGTAAATCGGTAAGCTTTGGCTTCTAGATCTTGAGATAATGGTTCCTGTTGTTTGCTTTTTGGCTTTTGTCTAGTTCTATTATCTTCATCGTCATCTTCATATTCATCGCGAGTGGATCGGGAGTTGTTTGCAGCGGTTCTAGTCACGGTTAATATCTCTTAATAAAAATTCGATCGTCGTTGGATGACGTGCAAGCCTCGAAATAATTTGACTCAGGCTAAGATTTGAATTGCCCGTTGACGGGCAACTAAAAGTTGAAGATTTGCTGCGGTCAAGCCACGTTTGCCGCTTGGTAAAATACTGTAGAGATCGTCATGAGATCGATCTAATTGGGCTGGTGGTTTGCTTGGCTGTGGTTGAATTTCGGGCATCGTCCACTGTTGATGGTGTTTGCCCTCAAGCATTGCCAGTTCTAACTCTGGGGTGATGTTGTTGAAGGTTATTTGCCCCCGATATTCGACTAGGGCAAGCCTGTCGTCTAGATAATAGAGATGATATTCATAGTCGAGATCGGCGATGATATCGGCATAACCGCGTCCGCGATCGATCCGCCACATCCGTCCGTATTCATTGCGGAGTTCGATCGTATCGGGTAATCTGTCGATCTGTCCTTGCCAATGAGCTAGATCGACTTGGATTTGGATGTCAGCGGCGGTCTGGACTCGGTTGTTGATGACTTGCATGATGTTTAGACTAAAGCGGGAGCTTGAACTGGAGTTGGGGCACAAGGGTGGATTTTGTAGCCTGTGGATTGGACGAGGATGCACATGAGATCGAGGTTTTTGGGATCTGTCGGCAATTTGACTGTCGGTGCATCTTCGGGGGAATTAGGGTCTTTCCAGCTATCGGGGACTCCGACGAGTTGTTCGAGGTCGATGGTTTGATTTACATCTTGGTAGTCAGCGTCGGTATAGTTACGTTTGCAGAGGCGGGTTACTAGGTGTTTGAGTGGGTAACTGGTTTTGGTGGGAGGGAGGGGTAGCAACTCATCCAGCAGTTGGTAGCGCAAGTTAAACTCGCGGGTGATTTTAGCTTCATCAATGGGTTTTTGGCGGGCAGCCCGCATTGTCTCCCACACCTCACAAGATTTTTGAGATTCGATGAAATCTCGTTCGGGGATTTGGATATCTAGCCGCATGGGGATCGAACTTTCTTTCTTACGGGAATTTTGATAGCCAGGGGAATACATCACCGCTTGCCCTGGAGCCATCCGCAGGAATTCGGCTGTTTCCATTAACGGGACTTCGGTGATATTTTGGGTGCGAGTGGTACTGTTACCACCTTTTTGCCTGGTATAACTGGTGGTGTAATAAGTGTGAGAAATCGTGCCGAGATAATCGCTGTAGTTTTGAGCCATAGCTACATCTTGGGGGTTGAGCCAAAATGTGGTCGCACAGTTAGCGGCAATTGTCTTAGCGCGGTTTTCCCCATAAATTTCGCTCAGTTGCACGAAAGTTTGGAAGGCAATCGAAATTGACGATCCCGCCGAGCGATATAGAGCTAGCCAGGTGGCAAGATTTTCGAGGTAGAACAGGGGTAATTCGTCGATGAAGGTAGCGAATGGGGTTTTCCGTTGGCGGCTATTGGCAAGGTTATAGCTGACAAATAAATCTAGGGTTGCGGATAAGATTGGTGCGGCAACCGTTCGATAATCTTGGTTCAAGCCGAAGATGGTCAGGGTTTTGGCATTTGCGCCATCGATGTTAATTTCGAGATCCGATTCGCCACAGATACTGGGAATGACCGCAAGTTTGACTAGCTTGTTAATCATTTTTTGGGCGTTACCGAGAATACCCGCCTCGGTGACGTTTTTCTTGCCAGCATCGCCAGATCCGGTATTGATGAGCTGGACGAAGGACTGATAATTCCAGGGATTGAGTCGCTGTCTGGCAAACCGCATCCGATTGCTGAGTTCGGGTAAATTATGGATTGCCGCAGATGCCAGTAAGTCGGAGATCGGCGGGAGGGGGTCATCTGGTTTAAGTTGCCAGATCCGCCGGGTCATGGAAATAGCGAGGGGATCTTCAGCCAGCCATTTGGCAGTGAGGATCGATGACTCGAAGACCGTGGCTCCGGCATCCTCGAAGAAGCCATTAGCTGTAGCATCTCCCATCGATAAATTTTTCGACAGTGTGGTACTTAGTTGTTGGGCACCTGGCGAATCGCTGGAATTTTGGACGAAGATGTAGGGATTGAGGGTGCCACTTTCGGCATAAGTCGGAGCAATAATCTGGACTTTATAACCCCGCTGGGCGGCATATCCGGCAATTTCTTTGGTTTGGTCGGGATATTTAGCATCGACGACATTGACCGCCACACCTTGATCTAAGGCGGAGCGGATTAACGGATTCATCACGTATCGGGATTTCCCGTAGCCTGATGCGCCTAAAACTGCCACAGACTGTTCGGCAGAAGGGCAGTACAGGGTGGTGTTGGTTTTAAATGGGTTCTTTCGCTTAGGGCGGTATGTGGCGGCTACTTTTTCGGCAGCTTCTGCCCCAAATTGGGCGGTAATTGCGGCAAGTTGGGGTTCGAGCTGGGCGTAGAATTTTTGTTGATGGGCACTGTAAATTTCGTCGGGAGTGCCGATGTACAAGCAAAATGGATTTGGCTTGGTATACTGGGCATCGGCTTGAAATGTTCTGAGGCTAATTGGCCCGATCGATTTTTTACCGTTATAAGCGGGAATCTGCTTGCGCCCGATCCTGCGGGCAGAATTTAGCTGGGCTTTACCACCCCAATAGGATCTACCTTGCTTGCTGGTTTTGGGCTTAGTCGCTGCGGCGAAACAAATGATGCCGATTAAACCGAGCATCAGCAATCCGTTCGTTCCGCCGATCTCTTCGAGCGGTGATTTAACTGGTGGATGTGCTACGCCTGGATGAGCGACGGGGTTTACTGTTGAATTGTAAGGTTTTGTCATAGCGATCTTTAATTTGGTCGAGTGAGGCGAATTACCCGCGAGACGTTTGCATCGTCAGTAAATAATGGTAAGGTCGGGTATTTCTCCGAGAGCTGCCATAATGGAAAACCGACAAAATATGGGGTACAGTGTTGTCCGAAGAAGTAATAACAACCCCGAAAGTTGAGATTTACTGTCGCTCTGCCACTCTTGGCATTGACATTCCGAATCACTAATTTGGTGTCACCGATAAAATGGATGCCAGTTGGCTCTTTGCCACCGTTTACCCATGCCAATAACCCATGTCCGCCCCGTACTTGAAGACTGTCGCCGGAAATAATTCTCGCACCGCGTAAGTAAGGTAAACCAACAATCGGCATCGTTTCGATGTAGTCACAATTGGTTAAGCACTCTTTGCTAGTTTCCAGATCGGAACCCGACATTACCATGTGACGCACGTTCCGTTCCTTCGTCCGCACTGCATCCATTTTGAGGATTGCCATTCCCGCTGGAACGTTGACTTTGGGCATCTTAGAGAGCGCAATGTTGCCCACATTTGGGATCGTATCGGTCATCAATTTTTGATAACCCTGAAACTTATTAATTGCCGTATTCGCTAGACTCGGTACTCGATTTAGCTTGGCTGTGGTGAGATCTACGATGCTGCCAAATTGTAAATTAGCTACGCTACTTTTAAGCTGACTCCCACCAAACGCACTGGCAGGAAGTAAGTTCCGTAATTGGGGGTTGGCAGCTAGTGCGTCGCTGACTTTAATCTGTCCCAACCAAGGAGTTGCCTGGGCTAATGTTTCTCGTCCGGTTAACGACTTACCTACCGCTGCTGCGGCTGATGCTGGGGTAAATTGCCCGATCCCGAAAGCTTGATCTAGAAATCCGACGGGCAGGCAACTTGCTGGCGCTCGACCCTTGGCACAGTTGACTTGACTCAATCCACCAAACATCGACTGTGCTTGAGCTGGAATTCTCGTGTTGATGGCTTCATTCGATCCTGCCATCGAGTTAACAGTGAGGCGACTTAATATACTTGGCAGGGGATTCGCTGTTTGAGCCACGCTTTTGCTAGCAAAGAACATCACGGCTCCAAATGCAGCGATCGCATAAAACGTAAATTTGGAAATTAAGACTTCAGTGCGATGGTTCATAGTTCAGAGGTACCGAGGCTGGCTAGACGGGCGATTAAATTCAGGTCTAATCCAAAGCTGGGTGCCGAATCGAACCGCGCCCCTTGGTGAACCGCAATGATGTATTTATTGATTTTGGCGATCGTGTCTCGATCTTTGAGTTCGCCGCGATCGATCGCTTTTTTGAGTCCGGCAAATAGGTATTTAGCAGTTTGGCGAGATTCAATACTCGGATCGGGCGGTTTTGGAGTGGCGGCAACTGTTGGCGGCGTGAATGCTGGAGTCTTTTGGACGAAATTAATCGTTGCAACGTGAACTTTTGGACTATTTGCGGGGAGATAGCGAATGACAAAAACGTATGAAAATCGTTGCCCTTTTTCATCTTTAGCTAAGATGGTGAGTAGCGATTTTTTCCCAGCTTGTTTGTTGACCCCAATTACTCCAGCTAGGTCGATCTTATCGATCAAACTTAAATGAACTACTGTGGGCGAAGAATTTGGCGGACAACCTTTTTCGATGCAACCATTATGGTTCATCGAAACGAAGCTCATATTATCAAGGAAAATCGTTTCGATCGTCTGGTTCACACCTTCATAGATTAAATTAACGCCTAGCCCAGGACGGAGTTCGATCGGCAAAACAGCCGACTGGGGCATTGTATAAGTACGGGTAATAATTTTGTCTTCGGCTCGAACTGGTTGTAGGGCAACGGCTAGACAGGCTAATAGTCCCGCCGTAATTGCAGAAGATTTAGCAAATTTCATTTTTGACATTCGTGCACTCGATCGAAGATGGAGCTAGATCTAGTTACCTTGTTATATCAATTAATATCGCTCATTCTCATGAGCAAAAAGACTGGATTAAATCGACTCTAATTTTGGAATATCGAGTAGTTTGGCGGATTGAACAGAGCAGATTTAGCAGATATAACGGAGTGATAGATTGGGCTAATTATAATTAGATGGCAGATATTAGTGAATTCACTTCTTTGGCTATTCAGCCAAGTTCAGACTATCGACGAGTAGAAAAAGCGCGAAATCAGCAGGGATTAATTCAGTTAGGGATATTCACCTTTGCGGGAATGTCTTTTGTACTTTCGTTAGTAACACTTACTAAAATTAATACCCTGGCAGCTAAAGAAGTCGCACCTTTAGTGCAAACCATCGACGGTAAAACAATTCATGTTCGGGCATTACAGGGACAAGAGCGACCGCCGGAAGTAATTAAAGCATTTACAGAAAATACCCTCAGAGATTTATTTACTTGGCGGCAATATTTACTACCGCAGACAGCCGCTGAATGGCAAAATCCGAAAATCGATCCAGGGATTGTGGTTGATGCGGGGGAGGGAGTCAATCTCAAAGTTCCATCGCCTGTATGGGTATCTTCGTTTGCAGTTTCCAATAGTTTTCGGCAGGAATTTTTAGGTAAGCACCTTGCACCGTTGATTACCGGATTGAAAGTCTTACAAGGTACGTCCACGGTCGGCTTTATGCCGCTATACATCCAAGAACCGATTCCCGTCCCAAATAATTATGGGAGGAAAACATGGAAAGTGAAAATCAACGCTAATTTATTGATTAGAACCAGACCGGATGTGCCTGTTTCCGAAGTTCCTTGGGATTACGATGTTTATATAGAAGCCGTAAGTCCCACTACGTCTGTATTAGGGGCTAAGTTACCAGATAAATTTGCCCCCGATCTCCAAAGTGCGATCGATGTTTCCAGAGCTTCTGGGTTGCAAATTGTGGCACTCGAACCATTCCAACGCCAGGACTTAGCTGCACCTAAAACTTCTACTGCTCCAGTGAAGCCATCACCTGCCACACCTTAAAGATTTTTTCAGGGTGCTGGAATTTTGTAATTCAGCCGACGTACCAATGGTGTTGTCGGAATTATTTTTAATAAGATGTCAGATTTAACCACTCCAGAGCCTACGGCTAATTTAGATTCACCAGAACCGACAAAATCTTTCATTGATGGTGAATTTGTCTCTCCACAACCAGCCCCGCAGTTAGTAGATCCTGTTAAAGCATTACCAACCAAGCCCGCAGTTGCACCGATTGATATGGCGAGTTTAGTCGGATTGCAGCCGCTCGATGCTAGCGGATTAGCGGCAGTACCTGCGGACATTCCTAGTCCAGAAGCAACTAAGCTACCACTTTACAAAGAATCGTGGTTTCAATTGGCGATAGTAGGTAGTTGTGTGACGATCGCTGGATGGTTACTATATGCGTTGATGTTTGGCGGGAAACCGGAGGAAAAGGTGGCAGTAGCTAGTCCAGAGCCGACCGCGACGACTGCTCCCACAGCTGATTTTGCCCCAGATCCGGCATTTGGCGTAATGGCATCGAAGGTGGCAATGAACGAGCGTCAACAAGCAATTTTAGACACGGCAAAAGCGCAGCAGGCACAGGCGGCAGCTCAATCCCAGCCAGACCCAGCAACCGCAGGTACAACAACCGAGCCATCCAGAGCTGAAGCGGCGAAACTACCAAAGTCGAAAGCTCCAGAGACAGCCCCCACGGCAGCGCAAGCGACTAGAGTGGGAGATAATTCGCCTCCCGTTATCGCCAGCAACCCCGACCCCCGAACGACCGAGCCAGTCTATCGGCCACCAACTCCAGTGACAATCGCTCCAGAACCCGCCGCCAGTATACC